>NZ_CP180518.1:0-253481 GCF_047777875.1 Tateyamaria rhodophyticola
TCCCCGCTCGCCCCGCCATCGCCCGCAACGGACACGGTGTTCGAACGGCTCGAGGCGCACGAAATCGGGATCGACAAGCCGGTTGAATTTTCCATGCGCGACATGTGGCCCCCGTTCTGGGAAGGGCGCAGCCTGTCTTCCGGTGATTTTGACCGCGATGGCGATATCGACCTTGTCATCGCCTCGACCGAGGCGGGTCTCTATCTCTACCACAATGACGGCACGGGCCAGTTCACGCGGGTCCAGACCGATATCGGCCCGTTGGCCGACATGCACGTCTTTAACGCGGCGCTGATCGACGTGGACAATGACGGGTGGCAAGACCTTGTGCTGGCGACCTACCTGACGGGCATGTACCTGCTGCCCAACCGGGGCGGCTCGTTCGACAGTGCCGCGCTGCAACCCATTGCGAACCGCGCCGACACGCCGCTTGCCATGGCGCTCAGCTTTGCTGACGTCGAAGGAGACGGCGATCTGGATATGGCCGTGGGGAACTGGGCGGCGGGGTGGTATCGCCGGATTCCCGGCGAGGAATCCCGCAACCGCATCGTGTTCAATGACGGTGGCCTGACCGGCGCGCGCTTTGCCGACCTGCCGGGCATTCCAGGGGAAACGCTCAGCATCCTGTTCACGGATTTCGACCGGGACGGCGCGGCGGACCTGATCGTGGGCAATGATTTCGACATCCCCGACTATTTCTACCGCGGCGATGGCGCGGGCGGGCTGACCATGGTCGAGGCTGCATCGGGCCTGATCCCGCACACCACAACCACCACGATGGCCGTCAAGACGGCGGACCTGATGAATGACGGCACGCCCGAGATTTACCTGGCCCAAATCGCGGGCCGTTCTTCGGGCGTGTCGGACACGCTCAAGATGCAAAGCCTGGACCGCTACTGCGATGACATCTCCGACCCGCAGGCCAAGGCGACCTGCGCGGAAAATCTCGCAATCAAGAGCTGGTACCGCGCAGGCAACAGCTTTGACGCAACCTATGCCGCGCGGTGCAAGGCGCTGGCGGGGCGTCAGGCTGAGGAATGCCGCGCCATGCTGGTCAAGGACCTCGCGATCCAGCGCCGCGATCCCGCCGTGTGCGACCTGATCGCAGTGAGCCAGCCTGTGCCCCGCGCCTTCTGCGACCTCCACTTCAAACCGACCCGGCAACCGACCGCGGACGAAATCGCCCTGACCCACCGCCAAATTCTCCGCTCGAACGTCCTGCTGGATTGGCAGGGCGACCGCTTTGTCGACACCGCCGAGGCGCGCGGCCTCGATATCGGCGGCTGGAGCTGGGACACGAAAATCGCCGATTTCGACCACGACGGCCTGCAGGACGTCTATGTGGTCAACGGCACGTGGGTCCCCAACGAGGTGTCACCCTCGAACCTGTTCTTTCAGGGACAGGCCGGCGGATTTGTCGAGGCATCGGCGCCGTTCGGGTTGGAGGACTACCTGATGACCGCCGCCGCGACCAAGTTTGATATCGACGGGGACGGTGATCTCGACCTCGTCACACATCCGGTCAACGGCCCGCTGGTGGCGTTCCGCAACGGCACGCAAACACCGGGCGTCGTCTTTACGCTCGATGACCGCATTGGCAACCGCGACGGGATCGGTGCCGTGCTGCGCCTGACGGACACGGACGGCACGGTGCGCCTGCGCGAGGTGCAGATGGGCGGCGGCTTCATGTCCTTTGACGCGCCACAGGTTCATTTCGGCCTCGGCGATGCTGCGGGTCAAACACTCGAAATCACGTGGGCGGGCGGCGATGTCACAACCCTCGACGGCCCCTTCGAGCCCGGCACACGGTACCGCGTCACCCGGGAGTAGCAGCCCCACCATGCGGGGCATTCAACGGCCCCGCCCCGGTAGATAAGTCTTATGCGCATCCGTTAACTCATTCGATAGTTACGGAAAAAGGCATCTAAATGGGACTGGTAGCGATCAAACCAAGCTTTTGACGGCCCCGTCCTTGAGGGCAGCAAGGATGTGGCGGCGGGCCGTGGCAAACCCATCCTCCACGGCATGGGCCTGTTCGGCCCAAAACCCTGACTCCTCTCCCTGCGCAATCTGATCTGCGGCCTGCGCGCGTTCTGCCTTGGTTGAGGCAAGCGCACCCCGCACCATCGCATGGTATCGATTGACAAAGACCATGGGATCGCCGGCCAGAACGCTGCGCTCTTCTTCCTCATTTACAAGGAGGATCGCGCCATTGGCGTCCAGCGCAAGCAGTCCGGCATCGCAGACACCAAAAACCTCGAGCCGACCGCCCCAGTCCACCACCACCATTTCGGACGGGTAGCGTACAAAGGCAAAGTCGAGATGTGGGAAGTCAAAGAGCTGTGACAGAAAACTGTCCTGCGTGTGTTCCGCCAATCCGGGCGATTGCGGTCGCAAACCACGTTCTACAAGGCACGTCGCCAACCTGTTCGGGAAGGCTGGATTATGGGTCGAGATCATCCGAAAGGCGATACTGGATTGCCGTCCACATCCAGCAATGTGAAGCGGTCATTGTAACGGTCACAAAAGCCGTCCGCGGGCACGATGTCGATCCCGTTGGAGCTCTCCTTGCGCAGCCAGTCCGCCACGGCATCTGAAATCAAGACAAAATCGCTATGAAGGCGAGGGTACACAATTGGCCCGGTGAGGTCGTCGCGCAACTCAATGCGTTCGGCCAGATCAACCTCTTGTGGAACCAGCCCCGTGGTGACCATGCCGCGGGCGAAAACCGTAGTCTCGGGCTCGAACACCGGTTCCGGATTCCGCGGTTTTGCATACACCATCGGCCGTGCTGAAATATCGGCACCCTTGCGGTTGACCATGTGCAGCTTAGCGACTTTGAACGGCGCGGCAAAATCACCGCCCATAAAATCGGCCAGGCGTTCCGACAGGATCAATCCATGCATATCCAGACGAATGTCGAAATCCAGCTTGCGCTCCCCGGTGTTCAGCCAAAGCTCATCAGGGAAAGCCAACGCCTTTTCCGGTGGATAGTGAACCGAAACGACAGGCATATGCCACTCTGGCGCACCTTCGGTGTCCAGGGACTTGGGGTTGAAACTCTCGTCTAGGCTGGCGCCCTGCAGACTGATCGGATGCCCTTTGAGACCGGCAACGCGTAGCTTAAAAAGAAACTGGTAACTCATTTCGCCGACCCCATCATAGTATGTCGCCTAAAAAGCTGGCTCCTGCCTCTCGATAAACATCAGCGAAATCACCAGCAGAAACATAGATTGCAAATAGAAAGTCTTCACTCATCTTATTCTTGTGCCTCCGGGCATCGCACGGATCGTTGTGCGCAGGCCCTGTTGCAGCGCACCAACCCTTGTTCGTGCTTGGGCAGCTGTAATGTTTCCAGCATTGAAGTCATTGATAATCGGCTGCAGACCCGCCTGAACTCCGGCTGAGTATATGGGATGCGACCCGCAATGATAAGGGAGGCCCATGCGGCGCGACGCCGCCTGGTTATTCGGCAAGCCAATACCGTTGGCTGCGACATCACGTTGATTTCCCATTCCGATTGCGTTGAAAAACCCTTGGTTCGCCCCCCAGACCTGCCTTGGGATAATGTGGTGCGCCTGCATCCCGTTGCCGGAACTCATGCCCAATGCATTCCGCAAAGCACGATTGAGACCAAACGGGTCCACTTCGCCTGACGGCGCGCTCACATAGCCATGCGTACGAAACCCGCCTGCGTAGCCGATGGGATCACCGCTCAGATACGTTCCGGTTTCCGGGAGGTAGTACCGGTAGCGGTTGTAATGCAGGCCGGTTTCCACATCCTCCCACTGCCCGGCAAAACGGATCGGACAATAAGCACGGTCGGTGGGCGGAGGACCAAGGGCAAGCGCGGCGGAACCATCGGTGGAGGGCGTGTAATGCAACGCCCATATGTCCTCTTCGGTACGTTGCGCGGCGGTGTAACCTGTGTCTGGTCGCCAGCTGCGGCGTATGCGGCCCCAGGTGCTTAGCTCCGCTGCCCATTCCAGATTTCCATCCTCGGACAGAATCTCCTGCGGTGTGCCCAGCGGGTCGGTCACCACATAGGACAGGTGCCCGCCCGCGCGGCGCGCCAGAGGCACATGGGTCCCCGGACGGTGATACCAATGGACGGTTTGTGGCGCCTCGTCCGGCACCTCAATGGTCTCGCGTGCGATGACGTCACCATCCCACAAGAAGCTGTGCCGCCGCCCCTCGACCCAAGTGATCCGTACAACTCCGGCATTGTCGGTCTCGGCCTCACGCCGCAATTCCTGTTTCCACAGCCGCCGCGCAAAGGCGTCATAACCATAGCTCCAGCGCGTTCCATCGGGAAGGTGCGCTTCGATCAACCGGTCCCGCGCATCCCAGACATAGCGCCAGACCTGCGCCCGGTGGCCCTTGCGTATGACATGACGTTCTATCACCCGTCCCTTGGCGTCGTGGACCAACCGGTGGCTGGCACCATCCTCGGAACGGGATTCGATCACCCGGCCATCGGCCCCGCCGCGCCATGCAGTCAGCGCGGCGACAACCGCTTGCGACTGCGCCCCGCCCGGTGGGACAAAGGCGCTGCCTGCGAGGTTCAGATCACTGTCATAGCCGAACGCCTCGACCGCACCATCGCCAAACCGAACCTGCGCCACTTGCCCATTCCGGTTGTGGTCCAATCGCCGCGCACCCCACAGACCATCCGTGACCGACGCGGGTTCAAAGGCGCGGTTCCACTCATAGGTGCGCCCCAGACCTTCGCGGGTCGGGCTGGCGATGCGCTGTTCCAACAACACACCGACCGCATCATGTTTTTGTGCCATCGCAAAACCTGCGACAGAGCGTTGCGTTACCTCGTACCGCTGGTCGTTCAAGCCGATATCCAGCGGGTGATGCTCACCGATCCGCAGTTGCATCAGCCGGCCACCGGGATCGTAGCCATAGTGCACCACCTCGTCGTCGATCCGCCGTTCGGCCCGATCGCCGCAGCAAGTCAGTGTGACTTCGATACGCTCGTCGTTGATGATCTCGGCGACGACTTGCCCTGCCGCATCGCGTTCAAAGACAAGCTTTGCGTCGGCTGTCACGGCTTCCACCATCAACCCGCGGTCATCATATTCGTACTCTGTCACCAGTGGATCAGCGCCCGGGGCCACGATCTCGTCGCGCAAAACGAGACCTGATTTGTCGTAGGCCCAGGATTGCCGCGTCCCATCGGCAAAATGCGCAACTTCAATGCGGCCCGCCGGATCAAGTTCATAGCGGATTTCGATACCGCCAAAGTCAACTTCGCGTACAACGCGCCCCCACGCGTCCCGCACGAACTGCCACACCTGTCCTGCGGCGTTTTCAACTTCGGTCAAGTCTTCTCGATGATCATAGCGAAAGCGCAGGTGCCCGCCGCCGGGTTCGATCACCTCTTCGACCTTGCCAAAGGCGTCAATCACATAAGTTGTGGGCCGCCCTTCCCCATCTACCTGACGCAGCCTGCGGCGGGGTTCGTCAACCTCTGTCCGCATCTCGGTGCCGTTGGGCAGCTGTACCCAGTTGGGTGTCCAGAAATCCATACCGCTGTCTTGCGCCGGATAAGAATACCGGCTGATCTGTCCCGCTACGTCCTGTTCGACAATCCGACCAAAACCATCGCGAAGCAGGGTTGTTTCCACCCCGTCAAAGTCCACCTGACCTGTCAGCCAGTGATTGTCGGAATAGCTCAGAAACCGGATGAACCCGTCGTGCCGACAGATACCCGTCGGCTGTCCCATCCGGTTGATTTTGATATCCGTGCGGTGCCCCAGCGGATCCAAGGTGCCGACCAGATTGCCAAGCTCGTCATAGCTGCTTTCCCAAGTGGCACCCGATGCATCTATGGCAAACTCCATCTCGCCGGTGTCGGTATATCGGAAATCGGCGGTCCGGCCCTCAGGGTCGATGACCTGTGTGAGATTGCCCATAGCGTCATAGGCATATTGCGTCCGGTGCCCGTTTTCATCTTGATGGATCGAGAGGTTGCCATCCTCGTCATAGTAGTCGCGTTGAAACCGTCCATCACGCATCGCCGTTGCAAAAACGGAGCCATCTTCGTGCCAGTAATGCCGTTCAATTGCGCTTTCATCGCCGCCGGGGACAAAGCGAGTGATCCGTCGCCCGGTATCGTATTCAAATCGGTTGCCGTCATGCGGTCCATTCGTGTGTTCCGCAACACAACGCCCCTGCCCGTCAAAGCTGTAATGCGCCTCGTAGAGACCGTTCTTGCGGAACCAGATGCGCCGATGACCCGCGTCGTAGCGGTATTCATGCCGGTCACCAAAGGGACATTCCGCGAGCACCATGTTGTCCGCCGCGTCATAGGCATAATTCATCACGCGCACGCGTGCGCCGTCTATGCCCACGAGATCAACGCCGATGCGCAAGCTCCGGTCAATGTCGTTCTGCATCTCCAGTCGCAGGCCCTCCGGCGTCTCGACCGCACGCAGCAGACCGTCTGCCTCCCGCTCAAATCGGAGAAATGCACCGTTGGGGTTCTCGATCGCCTCCAGCCGCCACAGGCCATCACGCCCCTTGGCAAAGTGGCGCAGCACCGCTTCCTCCCGGACAACGAATGTACGGTCGTGGCCCGCTGCAATCTCCATCAGGCGCACATGATCGCCTTCGGCCCACGTCCCAGGGACCGGAGTGGGTTGCGGGAAATCGACGTAAAAGCCCGCGCCGTCCCGGTAGCGCAAACCGCCACTGTCCAACCGTTCCAGTGTGGCGTCGATGTCGCTGGTCCGGCCCCAGCCGAGAGGACCACGCACATCACAATCGCTCATATACAGGCTTGCGATGACCTGTGGCATCAGCCCCGGCAGTTCAAAGACCGGGTCCACCTGCATCACCGCGCCATTGTCGAGCATGACGGGGTTGCCGCCTGACCGCCGGCAACGGCGTTGACGCCTGCGACGCCTGCGCCCATTGATCCGTTCCTGCACCCTCCCGCGCGCGCGTGCCCGTTGCGCAGCGGACACGCCACGGCGCAAGCGTCCCAAGCGGCCAAGGCGACGCAAAGGACCGCCAGGCAACATATCCAACGGGCCAACCTCAAGAATGTCCCAACCAGACGCCATCGCCATGTAGCGTGGACCGGCTGACTCGACCGCGCGAAACCGCTCCGCCCCGGTCATCCCGCTCAGGACACCACCGCTGGGAAACCCGGACCGTCCAACATTGCCGTCGATGTAATCTTCCATCGAACCGACAAAACCGAACCGGTCCATGGCGCTCAGTTCGGCCGCGGCCATACGGGCATCCGCCTGGGCGTGCAGCGCCTCATCGTAAATCTGGGCGCGCACATCAGGGTCTGTTTCAGCCTCATAGGCTTCGCGTAGCTCGCCGATTTCCTGATCCAGCTCTTCCAGCTCGTTTTCGAGGTCTTCACGCAACTCTGCCTCGGTGGCCTCTGGCGCACCGACGCCCACAACAACGCCAGCGGGCGCGTTGTCCTGATCACCCGAGGTCGACGTCCCACCACCACGTGTGGTGACGTTCTGGCTGCCGCCTTCTTCAATGTCGCCGTCATTCGGCATGTTGGCCAAACCCTAGCTGTGTTTTTTCGACTTTTTCGACTTGGAACGCCGCCGTTCCTGCGGACCGGCCGAAGCCGCATTGATCCAGGCTGGATCACCGTGCCGCACCACAGCCCAACCTTCAGAAAACACTGTGCTCGACGCTGTTCTCACATGCGCAAACCCCTTGTAACCCGCGTCCTTTACGCCCTTGCCCACGCCGGGTTCGTGCCCGGTCACCAGCCGCGTGCGGGTGTTGAGGTTGAAGTCGTGCTTGGAATTGTTGCGCACCGTCTTGGCCGTGCGCAGCGCCGGGCCCAAGGTGACAAGCGTCATGTAAGGCACAGGGACCATCGAACTGCCCACCGGTGTTTTGCACACGTCAGGTCCTTTGCCGATGATCATGTTGGCACCATCCTTGCGCGCGGAAATCGGGACGCTCATGCGGCAGTCTCCTGTGTGTCAATGTCGGATGCCGGTGTGCGGGCCACTTCATCCGGGTGCGGCGGCGCAACCATTGGAGGGGTACGCGACCCCTTGCGATTGAGGACAATGGTATCAACCGCGCCGGGATCGAACACCACGCGGCTCACCAGAAAAACACGCGGGTCATTCAACCGGTCCGCCGCAACATCCAGATAGACCGTATCCGTGCACAGCGCCTGCGCCACACGGGTGCCATCCCGCATGAGAAGATGGGCCACAAGACCCGGGTCCGGCACCGTAATCACCCACTCGGGATGCTCCGGGTGCATATGGGTCAAGCGCAGTCGCAGGCCGTGGCCAGTAGGGATGACGCAAGTCATCCCATCCGAGGCCGAATTGTGGAACGCAAAATCATAATCAGCGGGCCAGTTTGGCCAGATATTCTCTTCCCAATTGGCATTATATGTCCCGCCCAGGGGCAAGCGGGGCAACCAAGCGGCAGGAATAGGTCCCAGCCCCATCGGCGACAGATGGTCCAGTGGATCCTTGGGTGCTTGCCCCAGTCCGATGATTTGCGGTGCAGGGATCGGCGCACTGCGTGTTTCTTTGATGAAACCGGTGCCGACTGGATTGTAGGGAAAGGCCTCGAACACAGGCGCACCGCCTTCGTCCTCGCCCACCTGAACCGCACCGCCAAACGCATGTTCATATCGCAGGTTCAGCTGCGCAATCGGCTCGGGATCCGTCAGGGTCCATGCGCCCCACGACTTTGTCCATGCACACGGCCCGCGCACCACCAAACGTTTGTCGATGTGACACACATCCGTATCCGTGTCCCATACCTCGACACGCGCATCCCACTCGGGCATGTCCCCGCCCCCAGGAGCAAAAGATGTCGCGTTCAGAATTACATCAGTGGCCGGTTTGAACGGCACAAGGTCCGAGGCATATCGAACCGCACTTTGATTCACTGCCCCAAACGGCACGTCAGAGAACACAAATGGTTCCTGTTCCATCGACTGGGATACGCTTCCGTCCGGCAGAATGTCCCAGGCCGATTTGACCATGAATATGCCGAACTCCCGCCCTTGCGCATTCCAGTTTGAAAACTGCATGTTCGCAAAGGGCGTCATGTTCTTGAGCGTGTCCGCGACCATCGCCCCGCCCCGTCAGTTCAGGTCAATGACTTTGCCGACAACCTGAACTGGCCCGCTGGCTTCAAAGTTGAAGCGCACACCGGTCAAGGTCACGGACCCGTCTTTCTTCATCACCAGTTTCGCCTTGCCGACCTCTATGACGTACTCATCGCCAACCACGGTCTTTTTGAGCTTCCCGATGGTGGCAATCTGTTCTTCACCCACCTGGGTGGTCTGCTTTTTGCCCACGGTCGTATTTTGCACCTGTCCGACAAAGGTGTTTTTCATCAACCCGATCTGTTCGGTACGCGCCATGCCGATCGTATCCGATTTGGCCTTCTCGACTACGGTGTTCATAATTCCCGATATCGGCATGGCGGCACCCACCAGCCCGCCCAATGTCGTGCCTTTGGAAACCTGGTCAGCGCCCGCAATCGCACGGTGCTGCCCTGCCCCGGCAAACCCTATATGACCCGGGGCTGTACCGGCTTCGCCGCCCAGAGCGCCCGCAACAAGCCCGCCGACCAGTTTGCTGAGCCCCCCGTCGCCAACATCGCCAGCAGCCTGCGCCATGCCTTGCGCGCCACTCCCCAAAAGGCCGGCCATCGTACCAAACATGCCCAACGCGCCGCCAAAGCCACCACCGCCGACGGTCAAGTTCATCGAACCGCCAATTTTTTCCTGATGGTTCGACCCGACATCAATGGCCTTGTTGGAGCCCACGCTTTCAACTTGATCGTTGTCGATCCGTTTCATCCGGTTGTGCAGAACACGCAATGTCTGGTCCTTCTGCGCGTGCAGGCTGATGTTCTCTTCGCCTGTCGCGTCTTCAAAGGTCAGTTCATTGAAACCATCGCTTTGGTGACTGTCGCTCCTGAAAACCGACTTGGTCTTGTGATCCGGCAAAGGGTAAGGCGCATCATTGCGCCCGTTGAACACGCAGCCCGTCACCAAAGGCTTGTCCGGATCCCCTTCAAGGAACTCAACAACCACTTCCATGCCGATGCGCGGGATCACCATCCCGCCCCATCCCTTGGAGGCCCAACTTTGGCTGACACGGCATCGCATCGAATAGGCGCCTGCGAGGTCCCAATGGAACTGCACAAGGATGCGCCCGTATTCGTCACAGTCTATTTCGCCATCGCCCACAACTGTCGCCGTCTGCGGTCCGACGATGCGCGGTAAGACTGTGCGCCGCTCCGGGCGAAACGGCTTGTTTGCGGGCATCAGAACGTAGGTCCCGTCATAGGCCTCTTCCGCACCTTTCGCATCACCGCTGCCAAAGGCCTGTGCGCGGTAAACGTGTTGCGCTTTGAGACAAACAAATCGCTTGCCGGTATCGCCGGGCAGTTGATTGCCCACGGGTGTCACGCACAAACCCGCCCCCAACATGGCAACATCCCCTGTGGTCACCACACGAGACGCCTGTCCGGTTTCGGCCTCGGCGCGGGTGGCAACAACCCCCCTGCCCTGCCCTTGATCCAAGTAATCTCCGGGCCAATCATAGCTTTCGATCTGCCCGTTCGCATGTTCCAGCTCTCCGGCCTGCTCGACCTCTTGTGCAGCGGTCGGCGTTTTGAAGTTGTATTCTGTCAAACGGACCGAACCTGTTGTGACGCGCGCGCCGCGCCGCCAGCTGCGAAAATGCTCTTCGTCGTGCATCTTGTAGGTGTCGATACCGTAATAGGGTCGCGTGCCACCGGGTACATCTTCGTGGCTTCCGATCTGATCGGTGAGAACGAGCGTATGTGCGCCCGCTTTGTGGGTCCAATGCCAACTGATCCCAAAACGCTCCATCAACCGTGAGACAAATGCGGCGTCACTTTCGCCGTATTGGACAGTGTATTCCAACACCGGATAATCATCGGACAGGGATATGGCCGTGTGGTCGGGCCCCACATGTGAATAGTCCTGAAACACTGCATCCACGATCTCGACGACAGTCATATTGTGGAAAATACGCTGGTTGCGCCGCAGGCTGGCAAGAAACATCCAGGGCTTCAAAACCAGGTCGTACCGGTTGCCGTTTTCCTCCATCCCGACCCAGGTCGCTTCCGCAACAATCCCGTCAAAATGTCGTTGTGCATCGCCACTGTCCATTTCGACTGTCGCATGCGTACCGAGCAGCGCATCAAGATCAACGTCCGGATCTTCGGACAACGCTTCAATTTTCCAGGTAAATGGGCCGGACATTTCTTCCGAACCGTCCATACGCAGCAGCACAAGAGCATTCTCACCAAGCGAGGTCGACAGCCGTGCACGCCGATGCTTCTGAAGAAAATGACTGCCCATCAAGACCTCGTCAGACAAACAAATGATAACAGTAACTTGTCCCGTGACAGGATCATTTCAACCATAGGTAACGGTATACCTGGGATCAATGGTTGGAATCCTTACCCTATGCCAAGTCCTCCAATCTCGGATCTCTCAGGCAAATGCGACGGCGCGTATCGTACCGAATTCTGCCTCAGCCGCGCTGCGCAAATGCGGTGCCAGATGCGTTTCGATGTACCGTTCAACAAACCTGCTAGGTGCTCGAAGCGTTAACAAACCTCCAGAAAACGCTTCGAATTCGAGGCGATCGAACCATGCGGCAAAAACCGCCGGATCAGCGTCCGCAAGGCGACTCCGCACACGCGACCAAGGTGATAAGTCGTTCGTATCGATCGGTGGCGACTTTGCGCTTACGTAATCGCTTAGTGACACAACCTTGACCGGTTTCGCGGCAAATCGTTCTGCCATGCGTCGCTCAAAGTCGGACCCGATCAATGACCATGACGGTTCCGACAATTCCAAAACCCGGGCCATGTTCAACCTGTAGGTTGCCACCCTGCCCCGGACCCCGGGCCTGGTGCACACCAGGATCCGCGCTTCGGTCAATCGTTTGATCTCTCGTTTGACGGTCCGTTCATTGACCGACCACATGCGCGCCATTTCACGTTGACCGACCCGCAGCTCATCCCGGTTCCAGTCGTATCGCGCCGTGAGTAGAGAAATGAGCCGCGTCATTGATGTCATCACAAGCGGAGAACCGGCCAATCCTGCGACCGACAACCCGGCCAGGATATCGTATTTCAGAGACCCCGCACCGGGACCTGTCGCTCGAATGGAGTTTTGAAGTACGGTACCTGTCATACCACTGCTGCCTCTTATGTCGCCCTCTGATGTGGCGATTCCTGCTGTGGATAACCTAGCATTAAATTCCCGTTTTTTGTCAAGCGACTTCAAAAAGCGGGAGTAGACACCAAACCAAAAAACAAAACTCAAAAAAATTGGTATATAGGTATTAGGGGACACTCAATGTCACCTAAAGAGCGCCTTGGTGTCACCCTTATGTGGTTGCAGGCGTCATTGGTGTCACCAAATTAAGCTGCATGTACAGAAATGTTGTAGGTGCGTGTTTTGTTGAGTATCGCCGATACCGAAAGATGCAGAATTTTGTTTTGCGGATTTCAGAAAATCGCGTTATTGGGTTGTGAGCACCGAAAAACACGAGGTCTGTCTTGCCAAACCACTCCGATCTCCTCCGTATGAATGAGCGCAGTCTTTCCCAGCAGGCTGCTGTACGCAAAGCGACGTTCTCTCCAGGTGAAGTGAAAACGCTGCGCCCCTTCTCCATTTGGGAGATCAGCCAGTTCATGTTCGATGTGCCAGCGGACACGTTGCGCAAGAAGCTGGCTGATGATCCCTCTTTGCCGCAGGGGCAAACACAGGATGACGGGCGCCAGCGGTGGTTTTCGCTTGAGGACATCAACGAACTGCGGCGCCGGCTTAGGTTTCGCGGGCGGTCGCTCCTGCCGGAGCGACCTGCCGGCCGTGCGGTCCGGGTGGCCGTCTCGAATTTCAAAGGCGGTGTTGGAAAGACAGTTGTTGCACAACACCTGGCTCATGCGGCGGCGCTAGACGGTTACCGGGTGTTGATCGTCGATTTTGATCCTCAGGCCACGCTCACACACTCCATGGGGCTGACGGATGTGCGGGAATGGAACACGGTGTGGGGTATAATGTGTCGCGACCTCTGCAAGGAAGCGGATCGCATCATGGCCGGATTTGACGATCCGGATGACTGCCCTTTTCCAGCAGCAGATGAGCTTCCTCGGGATGTGCAATCCATCGGTGCGCAAAGAGTACAAGACTTCATCCAACCGACATGCTGGTCGACGATCGACATTATCCCGTCCTGTGCGAATGCGGCCTTCGTTGAGTTTGCTTCGGCGCAGTATCGAGCCCTCCACAAAGCATGGAGCTTTTTCGGCTGCGTTGCGCGCTACCTCGATGAATTGCCGCAAGATCAGTACGACATCATCCTTTTCGACTGCCCGCCAGCGATTGGATACCAGTCTCTAAACGCCGCGTTTGCGGCTGATGTCCTCTATATTCCCTCTGGCCCCGGATATTGGGAGTATGACAGTACAACCAGCTACCTTGGTCAGCTTGGCGATGCCATGGCGGATATCTCCGAGGGTTTCGCTGCACACGCAACGGACGCAGGCATTACCCTGCCGAAAGAATTTGCTGACATCCGGATGTTGATGACCCGGTTTGAGGCAACCAACTCCCTGCATGTCGCGATGATGGATGCGTTTCGGAATGTTTTTGGTTCGCGCGTCTGCCAACACCCGATTGAGATGACACGTGCGGTCGAGCAGTCCGGCCGTTTCCAGATGTCGGTTTACGAACAAGACTACCGGCAGATGACCCGTGAGACCTGGAAGCGTGCACGGCAGAGTTTCGATCGGGCTTACGGTGAGTTTCTTGGCACGGTGCTGACGTCATGGCAGCGGGTTCATAATAATCAGGAGGCAGCAGAATGACTGGTACCAATAAATTTGGCTTCGCACCTGTGGACACAGGGTCGATTGCGCCCAAGCGCAGCCGTTCACCCGGTCCGATGGGCGTTGCAGTGCGGGATGCCGCCGAAACGCTGGCAGACACCACCGAAGCAAAGGTCGAACAGCGCCGGCGCAATGCCGAAGACGCACGTATGTTTCGTGAGGCGCAGGACAGCGGTCGTCTTTTGGTCGAGTTACCCGTGGGTAACGTTGGGACGGACGACCTGCCCCGTGATCGTCTGTCGCTTGATGATGTTGCCGTTTCGGATGAAATGGAGGAACTCAAGTCGTCGATCCGTGCGCGCGGTCAGAAAGAACCTATTGAGGTCTATGAAGCGCCAGATGGGAAATATCAGCTCAAAAAAGGCTGGCGCCGCTTGACCGCTCTGCGGCAGCTGTTGTCCGAGACGGGCGAAGATCGGTACTCGTTTGTCATTGCGCGGATCGAAACAAGTGCTGCCGACCGTATGCTGCGCTATGTCGATATGGTAGAAGAAAACGTTGTGCGCGAAGATCTAACCTTCGCAGAGATGGCGCAGGTCGCAATCACCGCAGCACAGGATCACCAAGTATCAGAGACTGATCCATCCGAACTGGTTGCGCGCCTCTATGGCGCGCTGCACAAGACAAAGCGGTCTTACATCCGCAGCTTTGTGTTTTTGTTGGTTGCATTGGGTGACGACTTGAAATGGCCCAAGGCCGTCGCCCGGAACCTTGGCGTGGATGTTGCACGGTCCATTAAGTCCGGGAGCCAAGTCGAGCCGCTTCGTGCGCAGCTGGCGGATTGTGCAGATGCAGAAGCGCAAACGCGGGTGCTGACAGACTTTTTGGTCAGTGCAAAGAAAAACAACACTTCAGCCGTGGCCAAGGTCGAGCCGCGTCAGAAGCTGGAGTTCTTTGTTGGCAAGACGAAGGTAACGGCGCGGGATGGTGAATTGCGTGTTGTCAGCAGCAAAGACTTCGCCAACACGCCGCGCCAGGTTCTGGAAGAGGCGGTCAAGGCCTTTGAGGCGGCTTTAGAGGGCGCACCGAGAATACGCTGAGGTTACCCGTGGGTAACGGGAGCCCAAATATCCGCAAGCCAAAAGGTCAGAGGATGTGCGCGACCTTGACGCGTTAAAGCCTGTCATCAACGCGCCGCCAAACGCTGCTGCTGCTCGCGGGCGGTGCAACACGTTCCGGCCAAAGCAAATTACAGATCCGCGACGGCGTATGATCAATAGGGCTCAGCGTTTTTACGACCTTCGAGCGCGCGCGCTTGATGTCGAAAACCGCGGGGCTGATGTCAGGCTTCGGTTGGCCTTCCCGCCCGCCGCGTTTGGCGATCAGAGCCCCGCAGCCTTTGTGAGGTTCACCCGGAACCTGTCACGGCGGCGTTGATACCGGCGGGTCATTTCGGCTGACGCGTGGCCAAGGTGTTTCTGCACATGGCGCTCATCGACTTCGGCGGAGGAGGCGAGGCCAGCGCGCAGGGAGTGCCCGGAGAAGAGCGCGAGGCGCTCGGCCTCGGGCAGGTCCGACCGGATGCCGCTCTCACGCACAGTCTGCTTGATCAGGCGAGCCACATGTTTGTCCGACAGCCGCGCCTCAAGCGCGCGTTTGCCATCGCGTGACGTGCGCGTGAACACTGGGCCAAAGTCGATTTTCGCAAAGTGCAGCCATTGCTCCAGAGCGTGCACTGGGCAGGTTTGCTCGGACGAGCCGCGCCCGATTTCAACCGCACGCCACCCGGTCTTGGCGTTCAGGGTCAGGAGGGCCCCGTCGTCCAGGATCTCTATCCATCCGCGGCTGTCTGGTGTGTCGTCCTGACCAACATCGAGGCTGACGATCTCCGACCGTCTGAGCCCACCGGCATATCCCACGAGCAGAATGGCCCGGTCGCGCAAGCCGCGCAGGTCGCGGGGCAGGGTGGCGACCATTGCCCGAATATCATCTGCGAGAATGGCGTGTTTCTGCTGCGGCGGGCGCGCATGGGTGCGCCGGATCCCGGCCAGCACCGCCGCGATGTGCCGGTCCTTGCGGTCGAGCGCGAAGCCGCGTTGCGCACAGTTCCACGCAAGCCCGGACAGGCGGCGATCAATGGTGCTGACGGACAGCCCGGGACCGCCACGGACGGGCGCCGCCAGGTCCGTGAGATAGAGGCCGATGATCTCGGGCGCGGGGGGCAGGGGCTCGGCCCCTTTCTGTCTGCACCAGCGTGCAAAGTGCCGCCAGTCTGCGGCATAGGCCTTGTGCGTGTTCTCAGCTGTGGACGCCCTGGCATAGCTGCGCGCGGCCTCGGTCAGCCGGTCCAGTGTGCCGGACCCAGCCAGCGTGTCGTTGGTCCGGTTGGGTTGGGTCGGGATGGGTGAGGCCGCCTTTGTGCCCTCGGCAGCGTCGAGATCATCTGTTGGTTTCGGGTGGTCTGCGTCCGAGGGTTGCGGCCGGTTTTCGGAGGATTTGCTCATGTGCGTGAGGCTACTCTCATTATGTCCGATAATGCAAACTTATTGGACATAAAGGAAGCCACCAAGGCGGGGCGGTTAGCGCATCATATTGTGGACGAAAGCGCCGTGGCAGGATACCTTAATGTCATGACATACGTGCCGGACAGCTTCGATACATTACCCCGCATGCCGTCCTGGGTCACCTCAGGCCGCGCAGAAACCCCTGAAGATGTGGCGTTTTTGTCAGGCGCGGCGCTCAACCATCTGCATCTTGTGTTGAGCCGCGAGGACGTCCCCCACACCTTGCTCCGGGCCCGACTGGCGTTGCGCGCCGCGGAGGTCTGTGTGGCACATTCCGGACGCCCGGAACGCGCCGCCGCGTTGCGTGACGCCGTGGCATTCCTGCAGCCCGGCGACAGTCCGGGCCCGGCTGGTGAGGTTTACCAGTCTTGGCGACGGGCCATCGAAAGACCTGTGTCAGTCGACGCGCTTCACCGCGCGTTGCCTGACCTGGAGCCGGAGCAGATTGCGACCTGGCTCGACGGGTGCGACCCGCGCGGCGCGGCCCATGCGATGGGTGCGACCCATGCGATGGGCGCGGGGCAGGGGGCTCCGATCTCGTGGGCGGCAGGTGTGCTGCAGGCGATAATCGCAGATCGACCGCGGGACCTGACCGCTGCGTTGATCTTGGCGGACGCTGCTTTGGCGCAGTCGCTTGGGTGGAGCCATGTCGTGCCGCTGCTGGCGCTCAAAATGAAGCGTCCCGATCTGGGGAAGACGGGCGAGGACCTGCGCTTGGCCTGCTATCGGGCGGTCTTGGCGGCCGCGGCCGAGGCGACGCGGGAGGCTGCCGACCTCGCGCGGCGCATGGCCAAGGTGAGAGCGCTTGCGCCGAAGCTCCGGGCAAAGGGGGCCGACGGGGCCGTTGCGCTGTTCCTGAACCGGGACGCTGTGGCTCCGAATGCGCTGACATCGCTGCGGTCCGATCGGGCGGCGCGCCGCTTCTGTGACCGGTTGGTCGAGCTTGGCGCAGTGCGCGAACTGACCGGGCGCGACACGTTCCGGCTTTACGGGTTGTGAGCATGGCCTGCAGTTTGCATCAGGATAGTCAGAGACAGGGTGCGGACGGGTGCCGGTCTTGCGGGTCGGGCATGCGCGCACCGAGGGGTTTGTGATGGCGAAGGATCACGCAGAGCAGGCGCTGGACCGGGAGCTGGAGCATCTGCCCGCTGACCTGCGTTGGCGCGAATGGATGCGCCGGATTGAGGCGGTGCTTTTTGCCTCTGCCGCGCCGGTGCCGCGTGAAGACCTGGCGCGTGTTGTGGGGCAGGGGGCCTCGGTCGATCTGCTGATCGACGACCTGATGGCAGATCTCGAAGGGCGGTCCTTTGAGCTGGCCAAGGTCGGACACGGCGTGTCAGGCAAAGGCGGTTGGATGCTGCGGACCCGCTCCGCCTATGCGCCAGCGATCCGGGTTGCGGCGGATGTCGGCCATCAGGATCTCGATCTGAGCCCGTACGATGTCGCGGTGCTGGCCGCTATTGCGTATCATCAGCCGATCACGCGGGACGGGCTGAGGGATATCTTTGGCAAGGAGATCAACCGCGACCTGATTGGGCGGTTGCACGCACGCAGTCTCATCGGAACCGGCCCGCGCGCGCCCCGACGCGGCGCGCCCTACACCTACGTGACAACGGATCGGTTCCTCGTGGCGTTTGGTCTGGAAAGTTTGCACGATCTGCCGGACCGGGAACAGTTGACAGATGCGGGACTTGATCCGCCGAAATCTTGACAAACTTTGCCAAGATGATCATGTTTGGGCCATGGCAACCATGAACGTTTCCCTCCCCGACCCGATGAAATCCTGGGCTGAGTCTCGGACGAAAGACGGGCGATACAGCAATGTCAGTGACTATGTGCGCGACCTGATCCGCCGTGATCAGGAACGCGAGGGCGCGATTGCCGAGGTGCAACAGTTGATTGATGCAGGGCTGCAAAGCGGACCCGCCCGCGCCTTTGACATGGACAGCTTTGTCGCCGCCAGGCGTGCGGACAGCGAGACGTGACACGACAGGTCGTATTGCGACCTGCAGCGGAAGCGGACCTCATTGCGATCTGGACCTACACGGTCGAGACGTGGTCGGTGGGCCAGGCCGAGGCGTATTTGCGCGATCTGGATCAGATGTTCGCGATGCTGTCGGACTTCCCCGAGATGGCGCGTCTGCGGACGGAATTCACGCCACCCGTAAGGCTCCACGCGTTCCGCAAACATGTCATCATCTACCTAGAAGACGAAACCCATGTTGATGTCATCAGGGTCGTACACGGCCGCGCAAATTGGGCAGTTATGCTCGCGGACTGATATTGGCATGCAATGCAGCGGAAGGCGCGATGGGGCGGATATTGTTGAAAACTCGAAAATCTGACAGCTGCGGGCAAGTAAAGATGTTATTCAGTGTCTGTTAACGCTTTAAGTCTGCCTGTTGAGGAAAGATAAACCACCCTCCGTTTGGTTGAATGCGGCTTGTGCGGAGCGAACAATTGTAGACCTGAGACAGGGCAATCTCAGTCAGCACCTCATCGGGTTTTCCATCCGCCAAAATGGCTCCGGCGTTCATCAACACAACGGTATCAGCGAACATGATGGTGAGGTTCAGGTCGTGCATCACGGCAATCACGCCGCCTCCGGCGTCGGCGTAGTCACGGGCGATTTGCATGACTTGCAACTGGTGCCCGATGTCGAGGCTTGACACCGGTTCATCCAGCATCAACCAGCGCGGACTGCTGTAAACCACTGGCTCCCAAACCTGGCACAAAACGCGGGCAAGCTGTACGCGCTGCTGCTCGCCGCCCGATAGCTCCTGGCAAAATCGCGTTTCATATCCGGAGAGGCCCACACGGGCGAGCGCGCGGCGCGGTAAGGTCGGATCAGATGAGACGCCGTGGCTCAGACCGAGTTGGACAACCTCCAACGCCTGAAATGGGAACGCCATGGGGGTCGATTGCGGCAGGACCGCTCGTACACCAGCCAATTGCCAGGCCGGTGTGGCTCTGATGTCGAACCCTTCCACCTGCACATCGCCGGTGATGGGCAATTCGCCGGTGATGGCCTTGAGCAAGGTGGACTTCCCGGATCCGTTGGGCCCGACGATGGCCGTGACCTGGCCGGGTCTGGCGGAAAAATCGAGCTGCGAGAGGACGGTTTTGCGTCCATAGCGGGCGGTGATGCCGGTGGCGGTGATCATGATTACAAGTCCACGGTCGCGCGTCGGCGCAGCAAAATCCAAAGAAAGACGGGCGCGCCGAGGATGGCGGTGACAATGCCAATGGGCAGCTCGGCCGGGGCCACGACGAGGCGCGCGATGATATCCGCGCAGAGCAGCAGGCTCGCGCCCAGAAGCGCGGAGTTCACCAGCAGGCCGTGATGATCCGGTCCGGTCAACAGGCGGATCAGATGCGGCACCACGATGCCGACAAACCCGATGCCGCCCGACACGGCGACGGCGGCCCCCGTCGCACCGCCCACCAGCAGAATGGCGGCGTATTTGACCCGCTGTACCGGGATGCCGATGTGATGCGCGGATGCCTCTCCCAAGGCGAGGCCATTCAACCCCGCGGCCAATGTGGTCGACAGGCCGATGGCCAGCAGGATGAAGGGCGCGGCAATGGTGGTCTTGTCCCACGTGCTGCCCGCCAGCGACCCGAGGGTCCAGAAGCTGAAGGCGCGCAGTTGCAGGTCATCGGCACGAAAGATGAGAAGGCCCACAACCGCGCCCACCATGGCCGACAGGGCAATGCCGCCCAGCAACATCGTCGCAACGGACGTGCGCCCCGACCGTGTGGCCACGGCATAAAGGATCAGCATCGCACCCGTGGCCCCGACAAAGGCAAAGACGGGGAGCATCGCGGCCCCCAGCCACTGGCTCAGCCACAGAGGCAGCACGCCACCCAGCACAATCGCGATGATGGCGCCCAGCGTGGCACCGGCGCTGACCCCCAAGAGGCCGGGATCGGCCAGCGGGTTGCGGAACAGTCCCTGCATCACCGCGCCCGACAGGGCGAGCGCGGCCCCAACGCAGATGCCCAGAACGGTACGCGGCGCCCTGATGTCCCACAGGACAATTGCGTCAATCGGAGCAATCGGCTGGCCCTGCGCGATCTGCCAGAGGGCCGCCCAAAGCGACGCGCCGGAGGCCCCGATGGCAAGGCTGCATAGGGCAGCCCCGCACAGCAGGATAACCAGCACAACCTGCAGCTGCCGCGCCAGATGGCGCCGGTCCCGGGGCGTGGACGCTGCATCCATCACCGACATGCTCATCCGCCCGTGGTGAAGGCGGTGTTGAGCTGCTGGATCGCCTGCGCCGTGCGCGGCCCGAACCCCAACAAAAGCGCGCCGTTCATGCGCACAACGGACGCGGTTTCCGCCGCCGGTGTCGTGCGGAAGGCGGGCATGGAAAACAGCTCTGCGTTGCTGCTGGAATGATCGCCGTTGCGGTCCATCATCAGGATGATGTCAGGGCGGGCGGTTGCGACCGCCTCTGATGTGACGGGCTTGTATCCCTCAAAACTGTCCAGCACGTTTTGCCCGCCCGCCATCGTGATCATCGCATCTGCCGAGGTGCCGGTTCCCGACGCCATGATACGTCCGTCCTGCGTGCTCAGCACAAAGATGACCCGTTTTTTGGCGTCCGTGTCCGCCGCCACGGCGGCTTCGACGGCGCGCAGGTCCTGTTCCACCTGCCGGGCCAGTGCGGCGGCCTTTTCGTCGACGCCGAGGGCCGCGCCCACGGCCCGGATCTTGTCGGTGATGCCGTCAATGGAGTACCGCTCGGGCGCTTCGACATAAGGGATCTGCGTGCTGCGCAACAGGTTTACGGCTTCTTCGGGACCTGCGCCTTCTTCTGCAACGATCAGGTCGGGACGGACGCTGATCACGCCTTCGGGCGACAGTGCACGCAGGTAGCCGACATCCGGCAGGCTGCCCACGTCGGGGGGATGTGTCGATGTGCTGTCGCGGGCGACGATGCGGTCCTCTTCGCCAAGCGCATAGATGATTTCGGTTACGGAACTGCCCAGGGACACGATCCGCTGGGGTGTCTGATCCGCGCGCGTGGCGGAGGCCAGCGCACCGAGGGCCATGAGGATCACCGTGACGGACAGGGCAACCCTGTCAGCCAGATGCAGGCGCGACAGGCCTTTGGGTCGGTTCATCATGATACGACCTCCGGCACGTGCGCTTCGGGCAAGGCGTTCACAATGTCACGCCATGCCGCGCGGCTGTCGCGGCCTTCCTTGCCGACGCCGAACACCTGAAAGATCAGCATGCCGTCCGCATCGAACGCCTCAATGGACACCGCTGGGCCCCGTTGCGTCGGCTTTTCCACCGCCCAGACTTCGGCCACATGGTCAGCGCGCAGATGGAGGTTGAACCGCGGGTCCATCACGTTCTGCCAAGGGTCCATTGGCTTGAGTTGGTGCAGGGGGCCGGTGTGGATCTGGATACACCCGCGATTGCCCACAAACAGCATGACCTCGATCCCTGTCTGCTGTACCGCGTGCAGCATGTCGGTGACCGCCTGCACGGCCAGCGGGCGCACAAAGGGCGCGCCCGCGATCCGGTAAGCGCCGAGGCGGTTCATCTTGAGCTTCGACGTGAGGCGCATGAACTGATGAGTGTCGGTCATCCGGGCCCATTCCTTGCGCAGGATGTCGATCTTGGACGGATCGGATTTCGGTGCTTCGACCGGTTGGCGATCCGCGACCATCAGGGTATCGGCGGGATCGGGCAGTGCGATCTCTGACTTGACCCCCTCCCAGGCGGTTACAGCCGACGCATCGCGGAGAAACACCTTGTGGATCGCGTCACCTGCGGCATCAAACACCTGCAAACTGCGCCGCACACCGTCATCCGTCTCGCGCTCTACCATAAAGGCATGGCGCCAGTGGCTGGGGAACAGGCGCAGGTCGATGTCCTCTGTCAGGACCATCGCCGCGTGCTGTCCGGTGTGGTAATTCTCGTATGTCCCGATCTTTTCATGCACACAGGAGATGTTGCGCGTCAGTGCCATCACCTCTCCGAGTTGCATGGCGGCATGCATCACCTGATCGGGATGCGCATGGATCGGGGTGACGCCGTGACCGACAAACGCGGCGACCAGCTGCGCTTCGGAAACTCCGAGCTTGTTGGCCAGATCGCGATCACGCAGTTTCGCATTTTCTGCTCGGGCAGACCGTATTTCGGCGGGCATTGGAACGGGGTTTTGGGGCATGCCATCCTCGTCTTTCATAAAGGGAAGTGATGGCTTGGACCGCTCGTGTCCTGGCTGAGGCACCGCTTGCGCCTCTATTCTTGACACTTTTAGTAAGATTATTTATGTGGTGCAAGGTGAGACGTGTTACGTCTGCACAAAAATCCAAAAATCGGCCAAAGCCAGCCCATCGCGAGCTTGCGGCATTCTAGCCAGTTCACGAGGGGACGCCTATGTCGAAGCCAACGCTTCGCGCGCATTTGCGCGGTACAACCGCATGGAAACATGCATGGGTCGGGGCCAGTGCCCTGCTTCTTTTCACACCTGTCGCAGCCATTGCGCAAGACGGGGCCGAAACGGACCTTGGGACCATCATCCTGGGCCAGAGCAAGCGTGAGGTGGCAACCGACACTGCTGTGTCGACCACCACCATTGACCAGACGGAGATCGAGGACCGGCAGGCAGGCACCGTTGCGGGGCTGATTGACTCGGTGCCCGGCGTGACCCTCGTCAACGGCGCGACTGCCGCCGGGTCCGGCATCAACATCCGCGGCTACGGTGCAACGGGCACTTTTGGCACGGATCAAAAGGTGCTGATCCAGATCGACGGTGCCATCAAGGGCAGTGAGGAACTCTACCGCATCGGCACACAGCTTTATACCGATCCGTTTCTTTACAAGAACGTGGAGGTCATTCGCGGCACCATCGGGTCCTTCGAATATGGATCGGGTGTGTTCGGCGGTGTGGTCTTGCTTGAAACCATCGACGCGTCGGACCTAACCGGGGGCGAGGTTGGGTTTGTCGGGCGCCAGACCTTGCAGTTCTCCTCCAACGGGGACGGGTTTGATACGTCGACCACATTGGCATGGCGGCCGACCGAAGATGTCGAATTCCTGCTGAACTACTCGCGCCGACAGCTGGACGTGCGTACCGATGGCGCCGGCAATGCCATCAACGAAGCCGCGGACGGGATCAACGATCCCTCGTACCTGATCAAGGGCAAGTACACCTTTGGCCAGGACCGCGCGCATTCGCTGTCCTTCACCTACACCAATGCTGAACAGGAACAGTTCGACGTGCCGTATGACACGTTTGGGCTGGCCAATTTCGGGAACGTGGACCGGTTCATTGAAAACGAGGTTGCGGTTCTGATCTACAACTTCAATCCGGCGGGCAACGATTTCATCCATCTGGATGTCGAGCTGACCTACTCCGACGAGTTGGTCGAAAGTCAGGGCATTGACCGCACGCTGTCACCGTTCACACTCGCCCTGCTGGATGCTGACAATCAGTATGAGACGACGACGTTCCGCGTCCGCAACACCGCGCTTTTCACCACTGGCGTGGTCGATCACGAGCTGCGCACCGGGTTCGAATATGTCGACCGCACCCGCAAGGATGCAAGTGCGGGCTCCGCGCCCGGCGGGACAAAGGAATCCTACGCCATCTATGCGGTGAACGACATGCGGTTCGGCGGTTGGACGGTGACGCCTGCCCTGCGCTACGAGACGCAGGAAATCACCGAAGATGCGGCAAACGGCACCGCGTCCTATGACGCGGATGCGCTGATGGGTGGATTGTCGGTGCGGTACGCGTTCGACGACGGTTTCGCGCTCTTCGGTTCTGCGGCGTATACCGAAAACCTGCCGATCATCGACGACATCAACAGCAACAACCCGAACGGGATCGGCACCAACCTGATCGAGCAGTCCGAACAGGCGACGACTTATGAGATCGGCGCGAGCTTCGACAATCAGGACGTGTTCCGGGACGGTGACGCGCTGGCGGTCAAGCTGGTCTACTACCAACAGGATGCCGAGGACGTCACCACGATCCGCGCCTTTGGCAATCCGCTGACCTCCGTCGATCAGATCGACCGGGAGGGGGTCGAGCTTGAGGCGTCCTATGCCATGGCATCCGGGTTCTACGTGGATGTGAACGCGTCGGTAAGCTCGGGGGATGAAACCTGGCTGGACGGGACGGTTCAGGACTACCGGCTAAACCCGGCGGACAGCCTGCGCCTGACCGTCGGCAAGAAGTTCGGAGAAGAGCTGGACCTGAGTTGGGAACTGGTGACGCAGAGCCGGTACGACGAGGACCCAACCGACATCAGCCCCGGCTTTGGCGTGAGTAACCTGCGCGCAACCTACGTGCCGCAATCCGGCGTGCTCGAAGGGACGGAAATCCGGTTCGGCATCGAAAACGTGTTCGACAAGGTGTATCAGCCCCGACTGTCCACCCGGAACGCGACGGGTCGGAACTTTGTCCTGACACTGTCGAAAACCTTCTGAACGAAAAACGCGGCCCCCGGTGCAGGGGGCCGCGTATTGATCAATCCGGTTACGTCGATGGTGCGTGTGCCGATCAGCCGACCACCCGCAGCGCAGGACGCTTGGCCGACAGGGCAGGCGCACCGGCGCTGAAACGCGCGGCAAGCGCGAGGCCCGTCCGGATCACATCCGGGTCCATCCGGCCATGGGTCAACAACTCGACCGCGTCGCGGGCCTTGTCCGTGTTGTCGCGCCGCATGTGGTGCAGCATCGTCATCAGGGTGCGTTCGTCCGCTGACAGTCGCGATTTCGCATCGACATCCAGCGGGTCGTAGAATGCGATGCCATCGCTGCGCGCGCAACACCTCCCGCAAGAGCTTGCTCATCGCGTGCGCAACCGGAAAGCCAATCGTTTCGCCCCAACGCTCAACGGCGACGGTATAGGCGTTCTGCCAGCCATGCTGGTCCGGGGCCTCGAATGTCGCAAGGAAATGGCGCGCAACACGCAACAGCCCGTATTCGAACAGGTCGCAACCCAACCGCTGCATGTCTGCGGGTTGTCGCATGGTCATACTCCTTTCCGCGACGTCTTGGCGGCGCGGTCGGGCAAGGGCGTAACGCCCTCGGGCAGATCTTCGGGAGCGATAGGGTGCTGGGCTTGCGGTGATGCGGCGCGGGACGGGAACTGCACATCGGCAAGGATCGCACGCTCCAGCGCCGGGTTGAGCCCGCAGCCATAGCGCCGCGCCGCGTTGCCCCAGACCAGCAGGTCAATCATGGTGCGGTTCATGTGATCTGCTCCTGGTGCGGGCGATCGCGGCATCCCGGTCCGCGCAGGGCGCGGGCAGCGCCATGGCAAGCTCTGTCAGCCACGCCATCACGGTGGCCGTATCGTTGCCCTCGCAGAGCATCATCATCTCGACCTGCGCCATCTCGTGCCGCCCGCGCCGCACGCAGGCGATCGTGGTCACGAGGCGGCGCTCGTGTTCCGAAAGGATACGCGCACAGCCGGGGCAGTCGGGGTTCGAGAACATGAACACAGAGGTCCGGCTGGTGCGCACGGCCTGAATGACCCGCAGCACGAGCGTGGCCATGTTGGCCCCACTGTCGTGATCAAAGGCGTTTTCGGCAAATGCGATGGCCCGCATCCAGTTGTGGTTTGCCGGCGTCGCGAAGGTGCTGAAATACAGACGCGCAATCCCGAGGCAGATATGTTCATGTTGATCATACGGCGCGTCCTCCAGCAGATGTTCATGCGGATTGGGTGCGCGGTCACACTGTGATGATGTCTGCGATGGCTTCATGCCGCGGCCCTCGGATGGCGGGCGCGTGATGCGTGGGGCATATACATGCCGGTCTCCTACAGTTCAGAACAGGAAGCCGGGCGAATCTGGGAACAGATATAACTGGGGTGCAGATTAACTGACAAAATTTATCGGAAATATCAAGTGCAATCTGTCAGGGTGGATTTACACTTTTGTGGTGTCCTCAGTGAAGCGCCCACGAATTCCAAGTGTTTTAATCGGGTATTGAGTCTCCGCGCCTTTCGTGGGATATTTTACGCACTCCAGCCAGCCGCGCACCGGTGCCAGGGTTTCTCTTTTGAAATGGATCCCCCATGGCCCGTAGCTTTGCCCCCCATCGTCCCCTTGTCGGCTGTTTGATCTGTCTGGTCGGCATGTTCCCCGTGATCGTCCCGAAAGCGCAGGCACAGGACGCCGCGACCGGGGAGATCGCGATTGAGCTGAACACGGCGACGGAGGGGCAAGGCAGCTGCATGCTCACCTTTGTCGTCACCAGCAGCAAATCAGGCGCCATCGACGAATTGATCTATGAAACCGTTCTGTTCGACACGGACGGGCAGGTGAACCGGCTGACCCTGTTCAACTTTGGCGATGTGCCCCCGGCCTTGCCCCGCGTGCGGCAGTTTGCCGTGCCCGACATCGCCTGCGGTGATCTGGGGCGGGTGCTGTTCAATGGCATGAATGCCTGTTCCGCCAGCGACCCGGCCCTGTGCACTGGTGTGATGCGCCCGTCGACGCGCACGCAGATTGAGGTTCTGGGCTGATGGATGACGCGATCCAAACCGTGGCAGATCGCCTGCGCACCGTCTTTGACCTTGGCGGTCCGGTGGTCATGGTCCTGCTGGCCGTGTCCGTCATCGTGGTTGCCGTCGTGCTTTACAAACTCTGGCAGTTTTCCGCAGCAGGTGTCGGGCGCCACAAGGCGCTGCGGGAGGCGGTCGCGGCGTGGGACAGTGGGGACCGTGCCGGGGCGCGGGCCGAACTCAGCCGCTCGCGCAGCTATCTGGCCGGTCTGGTCGCCGATGCCTTTGCCAGCCCGACCGAAAGCCGCGACCGGTTGTGGGCCGAGGCCGAAGCGCGGTTCGCGCGCCTCGAAAGCGGTTTCCGCTTTCTCGACAACGTCGCGCAGATTGCGCCGCTTTTGGGTCTCTTTGGCACAGTGCTTGGCATGATCGACGCCTTTCGCGCGTTGCAGGACGCGGGCGCACAGGTCGATCCGTCCATCCTCGCGGGCGGGATCTGGGTCGCGCTTCTGACCACCGCGGTCGGGTTGGTCGTGGCGATGCCCTCCGCGCTGGTCCTTGCTTGGCTGGAGGGGCGGATGCAGGCGGAACGCGTGACGGCCGAAACCCTTCTGATGCGGGTGCTCTACCCGAACGGCGCGCGCGCGGGCGGCGCAGACCCTGCGCACGCCTCGGCGCATGCGTAGGGCCGCGCGTGCCCGCCGCCGCCTGTCGATGACATCGCTGATTGATGTCATCTTCCTGCTGTTGCTGTTCTTCATGCTGACATCGACTTTTTCCAGGTATTCCGAGGTTGAACTGACGGCCGCCACATCCGGGACCACCGCACCCTCCGATCTGCCTCCGCTGTTCCTGCAACTGCACCCCGATCGCGTCGCTTTGAACGGCGTGGACGTGGTCATGCAAACCCTGTCGCAAGCGGTTGCCGACACTGGCGCAGGCACCGCCCACACGCCCCAGACCCTGCTGGTCAGCATGACATCCGATGTCAGTGCGCAGCGCCTCACCGACCTTCTCGCTGCCTTGCGCAACACCGCCGCCATATCGGTCACTGTCCTCGGGGCAAGCGGATGAGGCTGATCGTTCCCCAGACCCGCGCCAAGCGGGAACCGACGATCGCCCTGATCAACATCGTCTTCCTGATGCTGGTGTTTTTCATGGTGGCTGGCACCTTGTCCCAACCGCTCGACCCTGATTTGCGGCTTGTTCAAACGCAGGACTTTGCGGGCACCGCACCGCCCGATGCATTTGTCCTGCATCAGGACGGGCGCATCACGTATCGCGGCCAACCGGTCGACGATCTCGCATCGGTCTGGGCCCAAGGTGGGACCGGCGATGCACGCGTGGTGCCCGACCGGGACGCACCTGCGGGTGATCTTGTGCACATGGCGCGCGTCCTGCGCGACGCAGGTGCGGCGCGCGTTGTCATCGTAACGGAGAAGGCATTGCAATGATTGTCGCGTCCCGAACCATCGCCGCGATGTGCATGGCGTGCGCCGTTGGTCTGCACCTTGGGTTGATTGCCGTCGGGATGCAGCCCCCCACCGCGCAGGTCGAGGGGCAAGCCGGCGCCTCGTCCGTAGGTTTGGGCAACGCGTTCCAGGACCTTGTGCAAGGCACGGTCAGTACGCAGCCCGTGCAAGAGCTTTTGGATCCGGTTGCGCCGGGCATGTCCGGCGACCAACATACCACGGCTGAAACGCCCGTGACGCAGACAGCGCGCGCAAAGGCACCGTTAGCCCCAACCGTTGCGCCCACGCAGATCACGATCCCCCAAGGGGCCGTCCCTACCGTCCATTCGGTGGTGAACAGCACGCTGAACCCGGTCCTTCCGCAACAGGAACCCAAAGTCGCATCTGCCCGCACCTTCATATCGCAAGCGCCGTCGCTGCAGGCAACAACCGTTGATCCAATCGCAACGGACGCGCACAGCCCCACCGACGTCCTGACCGCCACGGACCAGACGGACCCGGCCCCTATCGTGTCGCGTCGCCCCGCGCTGCGCAGCAAATCCTTTGAGGCAGAACATGCGCCGCGTGCGGTTATTGCAAAAACGCCTGCAAGGACGCCGCCACGCGCAACTCCGAAAGGCAACACGCGAAAGCAGGCAGCAAGTGCGGGCAGCGCAACGGGGACGACGACAGCAACCGCGACTCAGCAAGGCAAATCCGGCGCGGCAACTGACGCCGGAAATGCCGCGGCCAGCAACTATCCCGGCAAGGTCATGCGCCGTCTCAGCCGGGTATCCCGACCAAAGGTCGGTAGCCGCGGCACAGCTGTGGTCTCGTTTCGGGTATCCGGAGCCGGTACGATCGCTTCCGTCTCCATCGCGCGCAGCTCCGGCTCGGCGCAACTGGACCGCGCCGCACTCCGCGTTGTCCAGCGCGCCGCACCTTTCCCCGCACCACCGGCAGGAGCGCAACGATCTTTTCGGATCAATATCCAAGGCGGATAAATGAAGTTGTTGTCGTTATCTGCACCCGTCGCTCTGTCAGCAGATCTGAAACAGTGCGTTCAAACACTCTGTTTGGCAGCCGCGCTGTCCGAACCTGGTTTGTGACTTGGTGTCGATCGCACAACGTTTGCACTGTGGTTCGCCGCGATCAAAGTTGGTTTTTAATCATTGAGGTGCAATGGCTTCAGAACCGTCTTTGGTCGTTGAATCCGCCTGAGCGCATAGTGCTCTCCTCGGCGAACTCGCAATGCAACATCTGGACCTTGTCCGCATCAACCCGTCGGAACACGCGGCCACGTCACCGCGTACACCTACGTAGGCTTTGCCGGCGCATTTGAGGATATCGAGCAGAAGAAGTGTGCGAGGGGATATGTGGAAGGCTTGAGCTGGTCAATGGGCGAAAACGGACGTTTGTTGCATCAGCAATGTGGATACGGCGGAGACGCGAAAGGGGACCTTCAAGAGGTGGCGACATGATGGTCAGGGGAGCACGCAGTGCTGATGATCATACGTTTCAGCACGAGTGACTTTTGCGGTTACCGAAGCAAAATCCAAGCATTCCGTCTCGCGCAACAACGTCGCCTCAATCCGGCAACCCAAGCGCTTTCTTGCGATCTGTGGCCCATTTCATGATCGTGAGGTCGAAGGTCAGCGCCATCAGCGACACACAGATACCGAGCACAAAGTTCTTGCCCAGATCGGTACCCGCGAGCGTGCGTTGCAATTCCTGTCCCAAGTCCTGCGTGCCGATAAAGGCCGCGATGATCACCATGAAGAACGCGAACATGATCGCCTGGTTGAACCCGACGGCCATGGTCGGCAGGGCGAGGGGCAGTTGCACCTTGACCAGTTTCTGCATCCGCGTGGCACCCGCCATGTCAGCGGCTTCGGTCATCTCGGGCGGCACGGTGCGCAACCCTTCGATCGTGTAGCGGGTCAAAGGCACCATGGCGAAAATCAGGATCGACATGACCACAGACGTGGCCGTGATGCCAAAGAGCATGATGGCCGGGATCAGGTAGATGAAGCTGGGGAACGTCTGTGCCGTGTCGCAGGCCAGGAGCACACGGCGTGACCACTTTTCTGATCGCGCGGCGACGATACCCAGCGGAACGCCGATCAACAGGGCCAATGTGACGGCAGAGATCACTGAATAGAGCGTGATCACCGACCGGTCCCACCATCCGGACAAGGCCACAAGGCCAAAGAAGATCGCCGCATAGATTGCCGGCCTTTTGCCGCCCAATGACAGGGCAAAGGCCACTACGAGCAAGATGAAGGCGGGCGTGGGGATTGATAGTAGAAAGTCGCGGAACGGGTTCAGGATCCACACATTTAATACATACCGTATCGCCTGCGTTGTGTTTTGCACCGGGTCAAAGGCGAGGAACGCCTTGATCGCCGTGTCGATTTCCTTGCCCTGGCTGAAGTTCTGTTTGCGCCCGATCTCGGCAAAGACCTGAACGAACTGCGCAGCGATACAGAAGAACACAAAGACCGCGATGCCGGTCAGCAGGTAGATATGCCTGCGCCACCAGGGCGTGTCGCGTTCGAAATGCTCGGGCTGCTTGACCACCCATGCCTTGGACATGCGGTCCAGCATCACGGCCAGCAGCACAATGGTCACGCCAATCTCGAACGACCGGCCCAGTTTGAAGCTGCCCATCATCGCCAGCAGCTTGGCGCCCAGTCCCGGCATACCGATGAAAGCAGTCAGAACCACCATCGCGAGACACAGCATGATGACCTGGTTCACACCCACGAGGATTTCGGTGCGGGCAGATGGCAGGTAGACGTGGCGCAGCAGCTGCCACTTGGTGCAGCCGCTCATGTTGCCGGCCTCAACCACCTCGGACGGCACTTTTTGCAGGCCCAGCGTGGTCATCAGGATCATGGGGGGGATCGCATAGATCGTCGTTGCCACGGCCCCCGCTGTGGGCCCGACTTTGAAAAAGATGACGGCTGGCAGCAGGTAGGTGAAAAAGGGCAGGGTTTGCAGCACCGACAGGATCGGTTTGATGGCGCGGTTCACGGCCACGTATTTCCACGCAAGGATGCCAAGGCCCAGGCCGATGAAGAACGCCAGCGGGGCCGCGACCATCAGCACGGACATGGTTTCCATGGCGATCTTCCACTGGCCGATCAGGGCGGTCCAGATGAACGTCCCTGCGCCAAGTGCTGCCATGCGCCATCCGCCAAGATAATAGCCGATGACGGCCGCCACACCGGCCACCGCCGTCCATGGGATGGGGCCCAGATGTGGCCAGCGCCGTTTGCCGAACATAAGGTTTGCGGTGGCATCCAGCAGCCATTCCAGCCCTTCGGTCAACGTACGGGTGAGGGTCAGCAGACCCAGATCGTCCTTAACGAAGTTGAAAAACACATCCAGCCAGGCGGCAAAGGGCGGGATCATGCTGTCTGGCAGGCGGTGCAACATGTCCGGCAACAACCCGGCATAACGCAGTACGGTCAACGCCACCGCCACCAGCACAATGACCGAAGCCAACTTGCCCCGCGTCCATGGCGTGGGACCCGCGGTATCCGACTTCAGGTCGTTGGTGATATCGGCCATCAACTGGCCTCCAGCAGGATTTCCAGCGCCGCCGCGCGGTCCATGCCGCCAATCACCTGACCGCTTTTGGCGACAGGGATGATGGCCCGCGTGTCTTGCACAAGCAGGCGGGCAAGGTCTTGCACGGATGCGCCCGCATCGACCGGGTCACCTTCGCCCGTGCTGCCTTCGAGGGCGAGGACACCGGCGTGGACGACGCGCGCCTTGTCGATCTCTTCGGTGAATTTGCGCACGTATTCCGTGGCAGGGTTCAGCACGATCTGATCGGGCGTGTCGCATTGCTCGACCGCGCCATCCTTCATGATGGCGATCCGGTCGGCCAGACGCAGCGCTTCGTCAAAATCGTGGGTGATAAACACGATGGTCTTGCCCAACATGCCCTGAAGCCGCAGGAATTCGTCCTGCATCTCGCGTCGGATCAGCGGGTCAAGGGCGGAAAACGGTTCGTCCAGGAACCAGATGTCGGGCTCAATGGCGAGGCTGCGGGCAATGCCCACGCGTTGCTGCTGTCCGCCGGACAGCTCACGCGGGAAATACTCCTCGCGCCCCTCAAGCCCCACGAGCTTCACAACCTCCAGCGCGCGTTCGCGGCGCGTGTGTTTGTCTTGTCCGCGCATCTCAAGCGGGAAGGCCACGTTTTCCAGCACCGTCCGGTGCGGCAACAGGCCAAAGGACTGGAACACCATGCCCATCTTGCTGCGGCGCAGTTCGATAAGTTCCTTTTCGGACAGCGACATGAGGTCCTGACCTTCGACGGTGATCGTGCCGCCGGTGATATCATGCAGACGAGAGAAACAGCGCACCAGCGTCGACTTGCCAGACCCGGACAGGCCCATGATGACCAGCATCTCGCCCCGGTTCACGTCAATCGACACGTCCTTGACCCCGGCGATGTAGCCATCCGCCCGGATGTCATCAAAGCTGTGTCCGGCAGGCATGGATTTCAGATAGCCTTTGGGATTGGCCCCAAAGATCTTCCACGCGTTCTTGCACGAAATCACGGTGTCGGCGGTCATTTATGCTCTCTCCTCACCGGTCGCGGGGCCGGTGTTTAAAACGCCCGCCCGGAGTGTAACCCCGGACGGGCGAAATGCGTCAACAGTTCTGGAAGACCTTAGGAGGTCCAGCCCTGCCAGATGTCCGGATTGGCTTCCAACCACTCGGCGGCGGCCTCTTCGGGCTCCATCTCTTCGACATCGACCAGACGCGCCATCTCGGCGATCTGCGGGTTGGTGAACGAGATTTTGGTCAGGACGTCATACGCGCCGGGCCACTTGTCCTTCATCCCGTCCCACGCGGCCTTTTTCAGGTAGCCGTCGGCGGGGTTGCCGCAGTCATACAGCGCATCGGGGTTCGGGCCCACGGCCGGGTCCTTGTCACAGCCATCGACCCACTCGGGGAATTCGACGAACTCACCGGGCCAGACGGCTTCGGCAAAGTTGGGCGTCCAGTTGAACACCACAACCGGGCGTTTGTCCGCCTCGGCGGCGCCAATTTCGGCCCAGAGTGCCGCAGCTGAACCCGCGTTCACGACGACAAAGTCCATACCCAACGCTTCAACGCGTTCCTGGCCGTGCTTCAACCAGTCCACCGGACCATCAAGGTAACGACCCTTGTCACCGGTTTCAGCGGTCGCAAACAGAGCGGCGCAGTCATTCAGCGCTTCCCAGCTGGGAAGGCCGGGGCAGGCCTCTTTGGTCCAACTCGGATACCACCAGTCCTCGCGTGTGACCGCATCGTGGTCGCCCGCGTCATGCAGCCCGCCTTTTTCCAATGCGGCACGGAACGACGCGCCAAACGCACCTTCCCACACTTCCAATTCCAGCGTCACATCGCCCAGACGGACCGATTCATAGACGGCCTGGCTGTCGGTGGTGACGAATTCCACATTGTTGCCCATCGACTCGAAAATCTGACCCACGACGTGGCTCATCACGATTTGCGACGACCAGTTGTGGATCGGGATTACGATCGGGTCGCTGCTGTCTTCGGCCATAAGCGTCATGGGCGCAAACGCCAGAACGCCAGCCGTCAACGCCGTTGTAAATTTGTTCATGGATAGTCTCCCTTGTGGTGTGCCGCTGTGTCGCGGCTTGATCATCACGAATGGTCTTTGTGCAGGCCCAGATCGAATCCGGTCATGCGCCATTTCTTGGTGCCAACACTCTTGCATTATTTTCCTATCAAGCAAGTTTTTTTCTTGCTGAGATGATTTTGTGATGCTCTGCTCGGGTCAAAATTCGTGTGGGATGTCCGATTTCAGGTGCTGCATGTCGCATCCCAATCTGATTTTCCCTCGGTTTTGCCTTTAGATTTGACGCAGGAGGTCCGATTCCATGCGTTATTCCGGCTTCAAGGTGATAAAAGAGGCGTTGACTGGCCACAAAGGCTGGACACCAGCCTGGCGTGAGCCGGAGCCGAAGGCGCATTACGACATCGTCATCATCGGCGGCGGCGGGCACGGACTGGCCACGGCGCACTACCTCGCGTCCGTCTACGGCCAGCACAAGGTCGCCGTCATAGAAAAGGGCTGGATCGGCGGCGGCAATGTGGGGCGGAACACGACGATCATTCGCTCGAACTATCTGCTCGACGGGAATGAGCCGTTCTACGAATTCTCGCTGAAGCTGTGGGAGGGGTTGGAGCAGGACCTGAACTACAACGCCATGGTGTCGCAGCGGGGGATCATGAACCTGATCCACTCGGACGCGCAGCGTGACGCGTTCATCCGGCGCGGCAATGCGATGATCCTGAACGGGGCGGACGCAGAATACCTCGACCTCGACCAGATCAAGAAGGAATACCCGTTCCTCAATTTCGACGACGCCCGGTTCCCGATCAAGGGGGGGCTCGCGCAGCGGCGCGGCGGCACGGTGCGCCATGACGCGGTTGCCTGGGGATATGCCCGAGCGGCGGACAGCCGTGGCGTGGACATCATCCAGAATTGCGAAGTGACAGGCTTCCGCATCGAAAACGGCAAGTGCCTAGGTGTGGAGACATCCAGAGGATTTATCGGAGCGGGCAAGGTCGGCTGCGCCGTCGCAGGCAATTCCAGCCGCTTGATGGCCAAGGCCGGGATGCGCCTGCCCATTGAATCTCATGTGCTTCAGGCTTTTGTCTCCGAGGGTCTGAAACCTGTGCTGCCGGGCGTCATCACCTTTGGTGCAGGACACTTCTATGTCTCGCAATCCGACAAGGGCGGGCTGGTCTTTGGCGGCGACATCGACGGGTATAATTCCTACGCCCAACGGGGCAACCTGCCGGTGGTCGAGGACGTGTGCGAAGGCGGCATGGCGATCATGCCGATGATCGGCCGCGCGCGCCTTTTGCGCATGTGGGGTGGCATCATGGACATGAGCATGGACGGCTCGCCCATCATCGACCGCACAAACATCGACGGGCTCTATTTCAACGGCGGCTGGTGCTACGGCGGGTTCAAGGCCACGCCCGCCTCGGGCTACGCATTTGCTCACCTGCTGGCCAAGGGTGAGCCGCATGAGACCGCCACCGCCTACCGTTTTGACCGGTTCCGCACCGGGCACATGATCGACGAAAAAGGGATGGGCAATCAGCCCAACCTGCATTGAGGGGCCGCACATGATCATCAACCACCCCCTTCTTGGCCCGCGCGACAGCGCCGAATTTGTCTATCTGGGCGCGGCGGACCTGATGAACCGGCCCGATCCCGAAACGGCCAGCGCCGACGACTGGCACGACTACGCCTATCTACGCGATAACCCCGCGGGCGCGCACCGCGAGTTGTGGTTTCACGAGGGCGGTGACCGGTCGATCCTGATCGTCACGCGCGACACCACCACCCACGAGATCTCTGCCGTCGAACTCGCACGTACGGGGGCATCGAAATGACCCAGAAGAACCGGCTTGCAGGTGGACAACTCGACCGAGGCACAACGCTGACTTTCACATTTGATGGCAAAAGCTATGCAGGTCATCCAGGTGACACGCTGGCCTCTGCGCTGCTCGCCAACAACGTCCGCCTCATGGGGCGGTCGTTCAAATACCACCGCCCGCGCGGCCCCCTGACCGCCGGCTCCGAAGAGCCCAACGCCATCGTCGAATTGCGCAGCGGCGCGCGGCAGGAACCCAACACCCGTGCCACCACGGCGGAACTGTTTGACGGGCTGTCTGCCAAGTCGCAGAACCGCTGGCCCAGCCTTGCCTTCGACGCGATGGCGATCAACGACCGCTTCTCGAACTTCCTGACGGCGGGGTTCTACTACAAGACATTCATGTGGCCGGCGGCCTTCTGGGAAAAGATTTACGAGCCGATCATTCGCAAGGCCGCTGGCCTTGGGTCACTGTCGATGCAAGCCGACCCGGATGAATACGACAAAGGGTTCCGCCACTGCGATCTGCTTATCATCGGGGCAGGGCCTGCAGGCTTGAACGCAGCCCTGACGGCAGGGCGTGCGGGAAAACAGGTGATCCTCGCGGACGAGGATTTCCGAATGGGCGGGCGGCTCAATGCCGAAACCTTCGCCATTGCCGACATGTCGGGGGCAGATTGGGCCGCACAGACGGTAGCCGAACTCAGCGCGATGCCCAATGTTCGCCTGATGCCCCGCACCACGGTCATAGGCGCCTTTGACCATGGCATCTATGGCGCCGTGGAGCGGATCAGCGATCACCTCGCCACTCCACTGGAAGGCAAACCGCGCCAGATTCTCTGGCGCATTTACGCACCGCAGACCCTGCTCTGTGCCGGGGCCACAGAACGCCCCATCGCCTTTGAGAACAACGACCGCCCCGGCATTATGCTGGCGGCGTCCATGCGCGCCTTTGCCAACCGTTGGGCCGCGACACCAGCGCAGCGCGTGGCGATCTTCACCAACAACGACGACGGCTGCCGCACCGCGCAGGATCTGCATGCAAAAGGCGTCAAAATCGCCGCCGTCATTGACACCCGGCCTGATGCCCCGCGCAACTACGACTTTGAGGTGCTGCAGGGTGCACAGGTCAGCGATACCATGGGCCGTCTTGGCCTCACCTTTGTCGAGGTGACGCAAAACGATGGCAGCACCCGCACCATCGAATGCGGCGCGCTTGGCGTATCCGGCGGCTGGAACCCGAATGTGCACCTGACCTGCCACCAGCGTGGTCGCCCGACATGGGACGCCGATCTTGCCGCCTTTGTCCCCGGGGGGACACTTCCACCCGGCATGACCGTCGCGGGGGCGGCGGGCGGTCTGTTCTCCACCCACGGCGCTCTGAAATCCGGTGCGGATGCCGCGCGCAAGGCCTTCGGGCTCAGAGGGCGCGCGCCCGCCGTGCCCGAGGCCGAGGACGCACCGGTCACCCAAACCCCGTTCTGGTATGTCGAAGGGTGTTCGCGCGCCTGGCTCGACCAGCAGAACGATGTCACGGTCAAGGATGTGAAGTTGAGCCATCAGGAGGGCTTTCGTTCGGTCGAACACCTCAAGCGCTACACGACGCTGGGTATGGCCACCGATCAGGGCAAGACATCGAATATCGGCGGGCTGGCCATTATGGCCGAGCTTGCGGGCAAGTCGATCCCCGAGGTGGGCACGACCATCTTCCGTCCGCCTTACACACCCACCGCCATCGGTGCGCTGGCAGGGCGGATGCGGGGCAAGGAGTTCCACCCGACCCGCCTGACGCCCTCGCACTACTGGGCCAAGGAACGCGGCGCGGTGTTTGTCGAGGTTGGCAACTGGCTGCGCGCGCAGTGGTTCCCGTTGCCCGGCGAAACGCACTGGCGGCAGTCCGTGGACCGCGAAGTCACGGCCACCCGTGCGTCCGTGGGCGTCTGCGATTGCACCACCCTGGGCAAGATCGACGTGCAGGGCACCGATGCGGCCATCTTCCTCAACAAGATCTACTGCAACGGCTTTGCCAAGCTGGCTGTGGGCAAGACCCGCTATGGCCTGATGCTGCGCGAGGACGGGATCGCCATGGATGATGGCACCGCGGCGCGGCTGGCCGAGGATCAGTTTGTCGTAACCACAACGACCGCCAACGCGGCCAAGGTGTACCAGCACATGGAATTCGTGCGCCAATGCCTGATGCCGGATGCGGACGTACAGCTGATCTCCACCACCGAAGCCTGGGCGCAATACGCTGTGGCAGGTCCCAATTCCCGCCGTCTGCTGCAAAAGATCGTGGACGCCGACCACGACATTTCCAACGACGCTTTCCCCTTCATGGCCTGCGCCAACATCACCGTCTGCGGCGGCCTGCGGGCACGGCTGTTCCGCATCTCGTTCTCGGGCGAGTTGGCTTTCGAGATTGCCGTGCCTGCCCGCTATGGCGACGCATTGATGCGCAAACTGATGGAAGAGGGCGAGGAATTTGACGTCACACCATACGGCACCGAAGCGTTAGGCGTCATGCGCATCGAAAAGGGGCACGCGGCGGGCAATGAACTCAACGGCACCACAACCGCGCTGAACCTCGGGATGGGCCGTATGGTGTCCAAGGCCAAGGACAGCATCGGATCGAAACTGTCGGAACGCCCCGGTCTGAACGAGGCGGACGCGCTGATGCAGGTGGGGCTGCGCCCGGTCAAGGCCGACGACAAGGTGACGGCAGGTGGCCACCTGATGAACGCCACCGGGCCGGTCGATGCCAAGCACGACCAAGGCTATGTCACGTCCGCGGCCTATTCGCCGTCACTTGGTCACATGATCGGGCTTGGCTTTCTGAAAGACGGCGGCAATCGCATGGGCGAAACCCTGCGCCTTGTTTCGCCTGTGACCGATCTGACGGTTGAGGTCGAGGTTGTCTCGGCCCATTTCGTCGACCCGGAAGGAGAACGTGTTCGTGCATGACCTGAGCCCCATGACCGCTTTGGGCGGCACGGCCCCGCGCGTCGATACGGTCGCAGATGTGACAGTCACCGAAGTGCCGGGTGTTGCCTTGGCCTCTGTCGCGGCACGTGTGGGCCACGAAGCGGCCTGTGCCAAGACACTCAAGACCCTGCTGGGTGCGGCCGCACCTGAGCCGGGCCACGCGACCACGGGCAAAGATTATGCCGCGCTGTGGACCGGACCGGACCAATGGATGCTCAGCGCCGATTTCGACACGCACGAAGACATCGCTGCATTGGTCAAATCGAAGCTGACAAACACGGCATCAGTGACGGAACAAACCGACGCGTGGACCTGTTTCGACCTGACCGGGCCGCGCATCAACGCGGTGCTGGAGTTGCTCTGCAACATCGACCTGACGCGCTTTGCGACGGGCCACGCGACCCGTACGTCGATCCACCATCTGGGCTGTTTCGTGATCTGTTTCGACGCGGGCCATTCGGTTCGCATCATGGGCCCGCGGGCCTCTGCCGGTTCGCTGCATCATGCGATCACGACGGCGATGGCCGCCGCACTTTAGGCGGGCGGCAGCGGCACGTTGCCCTCAACCCGGAACGCGTTGACTTGCCGGCGGTCTTCTTGCGGGGTTACCCCAAACGCATCGCGGTAATGCACCATCAGCGGTGTGGCCGAGGCATAGCCTACAGCCTGCGCGATGCTCTGCATGTTCTGTTTGGAGTACAGCACCAATTGACGCGCCGCCTTCATCCGCATGGTGCGATAGTAATGCGTCGGGCTTTGGCCGGTTGCCTTCTTGAATGCGCGTTCCACCTGACGCGGCGTGACCTGCACGGCGCGGGCAACGTCGGCCACGGAAATCGTGTCTGCGATGTGGTTGGCAAAAAGCGCCGCTGCACGCGCCACCAGATCGGGCAAGTCGGGGGCGGCACTGGGTCGTGTCGGAATGCGCTGCTGCACCCCTTCGCCGCGCATGGTGGGGTGTTGGAACCAACAGGCAACCTCATGCGCGACGTCGGCCCCCAATCGGTCCTCGATTAGCCGCAGCGCCAAGTCAAAGGCCGACGCTGCACCCGACACAGTGTAGCGACGGCCATCCATGCTGATCACGTCATCTGTCATCTCGATATCCGGGAACGCGCTGCGAAACGCCGCCTCATAGCACCAGTGCACGGAACACCGATATCCGTCCATTACACCCGCGCGCGCCAAGGCGAACACCCCGCCGCTGATTGCGCCCAAGACGACGCCGTGCCGGTCCAATCGACGCAAGGTCGCATTGGCGGGTTTCGGCGCATCGAACACGCTGTTCGGGGCCCCCAGAACAAAAAGCATATCAACGTCTGACACATCGGCCAGCCGCGCGCCGGGATCAAAGACCACGCGGGCGCTGGATGTGGTTGCCGTGCCGGTTTCGGAAATGACATGCCAATCGAACACGGGCCGCGCCACGATCTCATTCGCGGCGCGCAAAGGTTCGATGATTGACGTCAAACAGGCCATCGGAAACCCCGGAAAGATCAGAAAGCCGATCTGCGTTATTTTACTGTCATTCAACTTTTGTGTTCTCTCGGGAAAAATCTGGCCTATAATACGCAATAACAGGCACAGAACGGAATTGTTTAATGGCAATGTGCTGCCTAGAAAGCGGACGTCGTGAATATTGAAAAACTAGACGCGGACATGGTCAGCAAACTCACTCAGGACCCACACAGCACACGCGACGGTGAACGCGAAAAGGTGCTTGAGGTTGCGATCGGGCGCGAGGTGCGCAGCTTTCGTCGTCAGCAGGAAATCACCGTGGCCGAACTGGCCCAGATCACCGGTCTGTCGATCGGGATGCTGTCGAAGATCGAGAACGGAAATACGTCGCCATCCCTGACCACGCTGCAGCTATTGGCCAACGCGTTGTCCGTGCCGCTCACCAGTTTTTTCCGCAGGTTCGAAGAAAGCCGCCAAGCGGTGCACACCAAGTCGGGTGAGGGCGTGTCCATCGACCGGGAGGGCACCCGCGCGAACCATCAGTACAACCTGCTGGGCCACATTGGGTCGAACGCGTCGGGCGTGATTGTCGAACCCTATCTGATCACTTTGACAGCGGAATCAGATGTTTTCCCTGCGTTTCAGCATGGCGGGATCGAAACGATCTATATGCTCGAAGGCGAGGTGGATTACCGCCACGGCGAAGAGGTCTATGCGCTGAAGGCGGGCGACACGTTGTTTTTTGATGCGGACGCGCCGCACGGACCGGAAAAGCTGGTCACGCTGCCGGCGCGATATCTGTCCGTCATCAGTTATCCACAAAACGCCTGATCCCGGCGGCTGAAGCCGGGGTCAATGCCCCATATTTCTGACCTGATCGGTGATCTGATCCGCGAAATGCGCGTTTTCTTCAGCGAGTGATTTGATTTCGTTGGCAACGACGGCAAATCCCTGACCCGCCGGACCGCTGCGCGCGGCCTCGATCCGGGCATTGATCGACAGCATCGACATTGCCCGAACAGACCCCGTAATCCGTTCTGTCAGACCAACGATATTGACGCTCGCCGTTTCAATTTCTTCTATGCGCCGTTCCAGCGATGTGCGCAGGTTCGCTTCTGCATCGGCGCCGACGACCAGCCCTTGCAGATAAGACAAAGTGCCGTCTTCGAATATGGCGGTGCCGCGTTCCCGCACCCACACATGATGGCCGCTGCGATGCACCAGCCGGTGGGTGATGTCCCAGCTTTCGCCGGCTTCGATCGCGGCGTCAACTTCGGCAAAAATGCGGTCCCGATCGATTTCGGGCGTCAATCCGGCATAAGACACCCCGGCATTGTTCAGGATCTCGGCCTTGCGATACCCGGTGATCCGTTCGATGCCATCGGTCATGTATTCCATTGTGTAATCACTGTCGTTGCGACAGCGGTAGACAAAGGCATGAATGCTGCCAAACACACTCTCAAAAATGCTATCCAAATTATCCTCCAACGGCTGCGCTGACCGTAAAGAGGAATGGCTAACAAGAGGTTAGTCTTTGGCGAGCGGCGGCTCCGTCTCGAAATCCGGCCAGACGCCGGGCGACGTGGGCAGACCATCGTCGAACTGTGACAGGTAATCCAGCATCATTGGCCGGTTGTCGATGAACCCTTTGTACGTCGCCAGTTCGACCGGCAGATCCCGCACCACGCGGTGCAGGCGGCGGCCCCATTTCGGCATGGTCATCAGGTCCTGAAAGCTGCACAGATAACAGCGGATCGGGAACACCAGCGCGTTCGATCGAGGCAGGCGGAAGAATGTCTGCAGCTCAACCCGCAAATGCTGTTTCGAGCCGATATTCTCGGGCGTCAGCGTCGTCTTCTGGATGCCCCATTTGTGATAGTTCTCGGGGCTGGTATCCAGCAGCGGATTGACTGTCATGGTCCAGTTCAGACGCCGCGCGGGCGCGCCTTGCTGGATATTCAAAAGGAATTTGAGCGCGCGGACAAAGATGCCCTTTTCATGGGCCAGCGGCACCGGCGCGTGCCATTCAAAGAAATTCATGCCGATGTCGAAATCGAGGCTCCAGTCGGCCTGCGTCGTCACCATCCCCGCGTCCATCCACAGGTTGTTGTCGCGCTGATCGAGTACGCAGAAATCGCCCTGCGTCTGGCGCGTGATGTACTCCATCGGGCCATAGGGCAGGGTGGTCTCATCAAGGAAGGTGAACGTGTCGTCGATGCCCAGAGGCTTGTTCACCCACCGCCACTGGTCGCCGTCGCGGTGCAGCTCGAACAGGTCCGGGTAGTCCTCGGACTTCGACACCATAATCAGTTCCAGCAGGTCCCATCCCGCCAGCGTCATATGCGGCAGCGACTGGCAGCGCAGCGGATCATCGGCCAGCACCATCGCCCGGTCACGCATCTCGGCCACGTAGTGTTCATCCACGTCGAACCGCTTTTCATAGACCGACCCCTCGGGCCCGCCGCGGTGCTGCTCCATGTTGACGGCATACATGTAGCTATCTTCGTGGAACGGGAACGGAAAACGCTTGATCGCCCAGTCCGAATTGCGGAACGAATAGTCGTCGCGGAACGTCTCGTCATTGAATTGAATGGTCATCGCTCAAGCTCCAGTGTTCCGATAAAGCGGCTGACGCAGGGCATGATCTTGGTGCCTGCCGCGTGCTCATCCTCTTCCAGCCAGTGATCGCGGTGGATGAATTCGCCATCCGCGCGCGTCACATCCGTCTCGCATTGCCCGCAGGACCCGCCGCGGCACAGGAACGGTGCCTCGACCCCGGCGCGCTCGATGGCTTCCAGCAGGCTTTCATGTTCGCCCACGATGATGGTCTTGTCGGATTTGCACAGGCGCACTTCGAACGGCACGCCCGGTGCGGGGGCCAGGAATTCCTCTGAATGCACATGTGCGTCGGGCCAACCCGCCGCGGCCGCGGTGGCATGGACCCAGTTGATCATCCCCTTGGGTCCACAGACATAGGCGTGGGTGCCCAACGGCTGCCCGTCCAGCAGGTTTTCCAGATCAATCGCTTGGTTCTGGTCGTCGTAATAGACATGCACCTTGTTGGGATGCTTGTAGGTCAGCTGGTCCACATAAGTGCCGAGCGCTTCGGTCCGGCAGGCATAGTGCAACTCCCATGCCCCGCCTTGCCGTTCCAGTTGCGCAATCATGGACATGAAGGGCGTGATGCCGATGCCGCCTGCAAAGAACACATGCTTGCGCGCCCGCAGATCGAGAGAGAACAGGTTCACCGGATAGGTGATTGTCATCTGATCGCCCACAGACACATTGCGGTGCATATACAGCGACCCGCCACGCCCCTCGTCATCGCGGCGCACTGAGATTGCATAGGTCGACAGGTCCGCAGGGTCCGACATCAGCGAATAGGGGTTCAGGCGCGTCCGGTCGCCATCCTGCATGGTCACGACCGTATGTGCGCCCCCGGAAAAGGGCGGAAACTGCGCGCCATCCCGGCGCTGGAATTCGTACCGGGTGACAAGGTCGTTCAGTGGCACCACCGCCGACACAACCACGTCGATCTTCTCGGCGCCGGGCTTGGCTTTTTGCGGGGCAGCGCTCATTCGTAAATCCCCTTTGGTTCGGGCACGTTGCCCGGATCTTCGGCGTCGATGCACACGCCCTGATAGGCGGCCAGACGGCGGGAATAGTGGTCCCGAACAAACAGGTTCAGCCCACAATGGCTGCACACAAACGGGTCGGTTTCCACATCCTCGGTGATGCCCTTGCAATGCACGCACTGCATGCGCCGCGCGACGGACCCGCGATGTTCGGTCTGAATGGCAGTGTGCGGGATACCGGCCTGCATCGCTTCGTTCTGGGCCTGGCCCATCAACCCTTCGGTCCCGGTCAGGTACACCTGCAACCCCATATGCGCGTCCTGCAGCACCCGACGGATGCGCTGGACGGACGCGGCATAGGTCGGCCCCTCGTAAAATTGTGCCGGGTTCAGGGCGCGCAAGGCGTCTGCATGATCACAGCCGCGCGGGATATAGATGATGTGGGTTTTCGCCATCAACTCTGGCGTCGCGATGGCCAGAATGGCCTCTGCCCCTTCCGCATCCGCGATCATCAGATGCGCCTTGCCCTGTCGTGCCTCAAGCGTGCCGTAGACCGGGCGGCTCTTGATCGACGGAGGAAATTCAAACTTCGACATACCTGTCCTCGTCTCGTGAGAAGGGCGCAAAGGCTGTTGCCCCTCGCGCCCTCAAAGATATCAGCCCTTGGCGGTGCGGATCGTCTTGTCCTTGTCGTAGAACGGCATTTCCTCTGCCGTCGCGGCCAGTTCGGTGCCGTCAGGCTGCACCACAGTCAGCTTGGTGCCGGGGCTGGCGACCGACGGGTCCAGCCGCGCGATGGCCACGGAATAACCGTTGAGTTCAGACGACAGACCATAGGTGATCACACCCACATCCTTGCCGTCGTGATGCACGCGGGCAAACATCTCCATCTGGTCCATGGCGTCGCCTTCCAGCTTCACGCCATAGATCTTGAACCGCTCCTTGCCCTTCATAGCATAGTGGTTTTCGGAGCCGATGAACCCTTCCTTGCCGGGCGACACGGTAAAGTCGAGGCCCAGTTCCCACAGGCTGTCACCCGCAGGTGTGCCATCCGCGAACGGGAAGGTCTCCGAATTGTCGCCGGGGTAGAACAGCAGATAGCTTTCAATCCGCAGCATATCGAGCGTGCTAAACTGTGTCGGGCGCACGTCGTCGCCGCCGGTCTCAAGCACGTTGTCCCAGATGTGCACCGCATCCTTGGCGCGGCAGAAAATCTCGTACCCGCGCTCGCCGGTGTACCCGGTGCGCGAAATCATCACGTCGCGGCCAAAGAGCCGCCCCTGCCAGATGCCGAAATAGGCGAGGTCGCGGATCGCGGGGATTTCCTTGGCCAGGATGTCCACCGCTTTGGGCCCTTGCAGCGACATATCGTGCAGATCGTCATCCATGATAACCGAGCAGTTCTTGGCCGCGGCCACGGTGGTCAGCTGCTCCATCCCGATGCCGGTGCCGTGCACGACCAGCCACGAGTTCACGGCGATGTGGTAGATCACGCAATCATCCACGAACAGCCCGCGATCATCCAGCATACAGGCGTAAACGGCGCGGCCCGGCGCGATCTTTTCGACGTTGCGGGTGGTGACCCGGTCGATGACATACGCCGCGTCTTCGCCCACCACGTGCACCTTTTTCAGGCCCGACACATCCATCAGCCCCGCCTTGGTGCGGATCGCCTCATAGTCGGCTTTGGCCCGCTCCGGCGTGTTGTCATAGAACCACGCCGTCCCCATGCCATTCCAATCTTCCAACTCGCCGCCGATCTCGGCGTGGCGTGCGGCAAGTGCCGATGTTCTCCATAGAATGGCCATGGTGTTTTTCCCTGTTCGTTATGAGTCTTTGTTGCGGGGTATTCAGCCTCAGCCCAATTTGAAAAGCAAGAATGCGATGCAACTTTTTTTCCTGTTGGGCAAATTTGAATGGAAAAGGGGCGACCACTTGGCCGCCCCTCTCGCGCATCTGATGCGCTTACTTGTCGAACTGTTTGGTCTTGGCACTTTCGGTCTTTTGCCCGAACAGCAGCACGGCGATGCAGATCACTGCTGCGATCAGGGTATAGAGCCCCGGCATAGCACTGCCCCAGCCCATGAACATGGCCCCGTCGACAACCGACCAGCTTGCTTCGTCATATGGAAAACCCATGGTCTTCTCCTTTTCTGTTCGATTACTCGCCTGGCGCCAGGTTGACGCCAGGTGCGGGGATGCCTTCGGGGTAGCCAGCGGCTGGGACCTTGACCATGTCCATGCCTGCGATCTCGGCACCTTCCGGGATGCGCAGCATGCCGAACATCTTCAGGATGAAGGACACCACATATCCGGGCACAAACCCAAGCAGGAAGAACACGATGGCCCCCACGATCTGACCCATCAGGCTGATGGTCGGAACCTCGCCCGCAGCACCCTGCAATGCCGGATAGCCGGAGGCAAAGACGCCCAGCATCACCACACCGTAGAGGCCGATGGTCCCGTGCACGGTGACCGCGCCCACAGCATCGTCGATGCCGCGTTTTTCCAGCCAGTCGGCACAGGGTTTCAGGATAAGACCGGCCGAGACTGCGATGATGAAGGTCAGCGCAGGATAGTACAGATCAAGGCCAGACGCGGTCGAGATGATCCCTGCCAGTGCGCCCGACATCATCCAGAACGGATCCCGCGTCAGCACCCACGCCCCGATGATGCCACCGGCGACCGCCATCAGGATGTTGAAGGCAAGTGCCGACAGGGTGATCGGTGTGCCGTAGATGGTGGATGGCTTGTCTGCAAACCAGCTCCACGCCTCTCCGGGCACGATCACGCACGCCATGAGGAAGCCCCAGAAGCCCACGATGATCAGCATCAGACCGGTCACCGTCAGCGGCATGTTGTGCCCTGCGATGTGGTTAGCCGTGCCGTCTGCGTTGAACTTGCCGATGCGTGGCCCAAGGTTGATCAGAACGCCAAGGGCAAAGAACCCGGCCACTGCGTGCACAAGGCCCGCCGCACCAAAGTCATGCACGCCAAACTGCGTGACCAGCCAGCCATCCGCGTGCCAGCCCCAGGCGGCCGCCACGACCCAGGCAAACGACCCCAGCACCACGGCCAGAATGACAAATCCCACGGTCTGGATACGTTCAATCACCGCACCTGACATGATGGACGCCGTTGTGGCTGCGAACAGCGCAAAGGCACCAAAGAACACGCCCGATGCCTGATCGGCCACGTTCGGTCCCATGTACTGCGCGCTCTCACCCCAGCCCCATGCGATGGCGTTGGCATATTCCACACCCGAGATGCCCGCAGGCCCCGGCGCGCCGGGCAGACCCGTGGGGAAACCCCAGTAAACCCACCACCCGAAGAAATAGAAGGTGGGGATCATGAACGCGAAGGCCAGGATGTTCTTCACCCCGGAACTCAGCACGTTCTTGAGACGCGACGCCCCCATTTCATAGGCCAGAAACCCCGCATGGATGATGATCATCAGCGGGATGGTCAAATAATAGAATGTCTCGGCAAACATGGTATTTGTCGTACCACTCTTGCCCTGCAGCGCGGCAATCTGTGCCGTCAGCTCTGCGATTTGCTCTTCCACGATGAACTCCCGTGTTGGACTGTTGGCTTTCATGCGCCGTCGTGTGCAGAGCGCGGCGCTGGCCAAAGTGAAGCACGACAGATTTCATCTGGCGACTCTTTTTTTAACTGGTGTGAAAAATAGTTTCCCATTGGTTGAGCATGTGATGTAACGATGCTAGCGTTCGAGTCGAACGACAGATCACTTTTGGGAGGGCTTTCGCCATGTGCGGGATTGTCGGACTTTTTCTGAAAGACGCCGCGTTGGAACCACAGCTTGGCGACATGCTGACGGATATGCTGATCACCATGACGGACCGTGGGCCCGACAGTGCAGGCATCGCGATTTATGGTGATGAAACAACGGGTAACGCCAAGCTGACCGTGCAATCCAACACCCCTGACGTGGACTTTGACAAGCTCGACAATGACCTGCGCAAACGGATCAAGGGCAAGGTGTCGATGGACACCAAGGACACCCATGCGGTGCTGTCGATACAGGCCGATCAGGTCGCCGCAGCGCGCGATATCCTGGCCGAAATCCGCCCCGACGTGCGGGTGATGAGCCACGGCTCCACCCTCGAAATCTACAAGGAAGTCGGCCTGCCCAAAAATGTGGCAGAGCGCTTTGACATCCGCAAAATGTCCGGCACGCATGGCATCGGGCACACCCGCATGGCGACCGAGTCGGCGGTGACGACCATGGGCGCGCACCCGTTCAACACCGGCATCGACCAGTGCCTCGTGCACAACGGATCGCTGTCGAACCACAACTCGCTGCGCCGCAAGCTGCGCCGCCTCGGCGTGCATATTGAGACCGAAAACGACACTGAGGTCGGTGCGGCCTACCTCACCTGGAAGATGCAGACCGGTTCGACCCTGGGCGAGGCGCTGACCTCCAGCCTTGATGATCTCGACGGGTTCTTCACCTTTGTGGTGGGCACCAAAGACGGGTTCGGCGTGGTCCGCGACCCGATTGCCTGCAAACCCGCCGTGATGGCCGAAACCGATCAATATGTGGCCTTCGGCTCGGAATACCGCGCGCTGGTCAACCTGCCGGGCATCGAAGGCGCGCGCGTCTGGGAACCCGAACCCGCCACCGTCTATTTCTGGTCGCACAACGCGGCCCCAACCGCGCAAGAGAAAGCGGCGTAAATGCAAACATTCGACCTCGAAGCGCAGGGGCTGCGCGAACTGAACGCCACCCTGCACGCGCAGGCGGCCAACACCAATCAGACCCATTGGGAAATCGTGAACCCCAAGGGCAGCCACGCCATCGCCGTGGGCCTTGATGCGCCGATCGAGGTGAATATCAAAGGCTCCACCGGGTATTACTGTGCCGGCATGAACAAGCAGGCGACCGTGCATGTGCACGGCTCTGTTGGCCCCGGCACTGCGGAAAACATGATGTCCGGCATGGTCGTGGTCGAAGGCGACGCGTCGCAATATGCAGGCGCCACGGGCCATGGGGGCACGTTGGTGATCAAGGGCAACGCGTCGTCCCGCTGCGGCATTTCGATGAAGGGCATAGACATCATCGTGCACGGCAATATCGGGCACATGTCGGCCTTCATGGCGCAATCGGGCAACCTCGTGGTCTGCGGCGACGCGGGCGAAGCACTGGGCGACTCGCTTTACGAAGCACGCCTGTTCGTGCGCGGTTCCGTCAAATCGCTGGGCGCCGACTGTATCGAGAAAGAGATGCGGCCTGAGCATATTGCCATTCTCGAAGAGTTGCTGGAACGCGGAGGCTGTGATGCCAAGGCGTCCGAGTTCAAACGCTATGGTTCGGCCCGCCAGCTCTATAATTTCAACATCGATAACGCGTATTAAGGGGCGGAGCATGAAAGACGACCACAACGGCGCACCGCGCACGACGCCTATTCAGTCGGCCACGTTCTCGAACCCAGTGAACGCCGAAATCCGGCGTGCGGCGGCGACGGGCATTTATGACATTCGCGGTGGCGGGGCGAAACGCAAGCTGCCGCATTTTGATGACCTGCTGTTTCTGGGCGCGTCCATGTCGCGCTATCCGCTCGAAGGCTACCGCGAACGCTGCGACACCAATGTCACGCTTGGCACACGTTTTGCCAAAAACCCGATCCAACTGGACATTCCCGTGACCATCGCAGGCATGTCTTTCGGCGCGCTGTCCGGTGGGGCCAAAGAGGCACTGGGACGTGGAGCCACAATGGCGGGCACCTCGACCACGACCGGCGACGGCGGCATGACCGAGGAAGAGCGCGGCCATTCCAACAAGCTGGTCTATCAGTACCTGCCGTCGCGCTATGGCATGAACCCTGACGATCTGCGCCGTTGCGACGCGATTGAGATTGTTGTGGGTCAGGGGGCGAAACCCGGCGGCGGCGGCATGCTTCTGGGTCAAAAGATTAGCGACCGCGTGGCCGAAATGCGCAACCTGCCCAAAGGGATCGACCAACGCTCGGCCTGTCGTCACCCCGATTGGACCGGCCCTGATGATCTGGAAATCAAGATCCTGGAACTGCGCGAAATCACCAACTGGGAAAAGCCGATCTATATCAAGGTCGGCGGCGCGCGGCCCTACTTTGATACCACGCTCGCGGTCAAAGCGGGCGCGGATGTGGTTGTGCTGGACGGGATGCAGGGCGGCACGGCGGCGACGCAGGATGTCTTCATCGAACATGTGGGCCAACCCATTTTGGCCTGTATCCGCGAAGCTGTCCGCGCGCTGCAGGACCTTGGCATGCACCGCGAAGTGCAGCTTGTCGTCTCAGGCGGTATCCGTACGGGTGCGGATGTGGCCAAGGCCATGGCCCTTGGCGCTGACGCCGTTGCCATCGGCACCGCCGCTCTGATCGCGCTTGGTGACAACGACCCGAAATGGGAGGCCGAGTATAACGCCCTTGGCACCACCGCGGGTGCCTATGATGACTGGCACGAGGGGCAGGACCCCGCGGGCATCACCACGCAGGATCCCGAGTTGATGGCGCGATTTGACCCCATCGAAGGGGGGCGGCGGCTCAACAACTATCTCAAGGTGATGACGCTCGAGGCGCAGACCATCGCGCGGGCCTGTGGCAAGAACCACCTCCACAATCTTGAGCCCGAAGACCTGTGCGCGCTGACGCTGGAGGCGGCGGCGATGGCGAAAATCCCGCTCGCTGGCACCGACTGGTACCCCGGCAAGCCCGGCACCTCTTATTAACTTCTTAACGAAGGGCGCGGCCATCACGGCACGCGCCCTCACCACATAAAGACCAACAGGAACAGACAGATGACCACTGATCTTGCCAAGTTCGCCGCCGACAACGGCGTCAAGTATTTCATGATTTCCTTCACCGACCTGTTTGGCGGTCAACGGGCCAAGCTGGTGCCCGCCCAAGCCATCGCTGACATGCAAGAAGATGGCGCAGGGTTCGCGGGCTTTGCCACATGGCTCGACATGACGCCCGCGCATCCCGACATGCTGGCCGTGCCGGACCCGTCGTCGGTGATCCAATTGCCGTGGAAGCCCGAAGTGGCCTGGGTCGCAGGCAACTGCGTGATGGAGGACGAGGACGTCGCGCAAGCGCCTCGCAACGTGCTGCGCCGCCTGATCGACGAGGCCGCCGCCGAAGGTCTGCACGTCAAGACCGGGATCGAAGCTGAATACTTTCTTATGACACCGGACGGCAGCCAGATCAGCGACGAATATGATACGGCGGCCAAGCCCTGCTATGACCAGCAGGCCGTCATGCGCCGCTATGACGTGGTGCGCGAGATCTGCGATTACATGCTGGATCTGGGCTGGGGTCCGTACCAGAACGACCACGAAGACGCGAATGGTCAATTTGAGATGAACTGGGCGTTCGATGATGCGTTGCGCACCGCCGACAAGCATTCCTTCTTCAAGTTCATGACCAAATCGGTGGCCGAAAAGCACGGCTTCCGCGCCACCTTTATGCCCAAGCCGGTCGAGGGTCTGACCGGCAACGGCTGCCACGCCCACATCTCGGTCTGGGATGCCGCCGGGGCCGACGCGAAAACCAACGTCTTCGCGATGGAGCCCAACGACAGCAGCCAGACGGCCGAACTGGGCCTGTCGGAAAAGGGCCGCCACTTCCTGGGCGGGATCATGAAGCACGCCAGTGCTCTGGCCGCGATCACCAACCCCACGGTCAACAGCTACAAGCGCATCAACGCCCCCCGCACCATGTCGGGGGCCACCTGGGCACCGAATACGGTCACCTGGACCGGCAACAACCGCACCCACATGGTCCGCGTGCCCGGCCCCGGCCGGTTCGAGCTGCGCCTGCCCGACGGGGCGACGAACCCCTACCTGCTGCAGGCGGTGATCATCGCCGCGGGTCTCGACGGCATCCGCAGCAAGGCCGACCCGGGCAAACGCCACGACATCGACATGTATGCCGAAGGCCACAAGGTCCGCGGCGCGCCCAAACTGCCGCTCAACATGCTCGATGCCATCCGCGAATACGACAAGGACAAGAGCCTCAAGGCCGCAATGGGCCACGACTTCTCCGCCTCCTACATCAAGATGAAAACCCAGGAATGGAACGACTTCACCGCGCACTTCTCGCAGTGGGAGAAAGACAACACGCTCGACATCTGAGCATTGCCCGAACGGCAAGCGCGCAGGATCCATGCAAGGTCCTGCGCGCCGTGTTTTTGAGATCCGTGTTAGTGCAGCCAGCCTGTGCGCGCAGCGATCGTCGCATACCAGAACAGCGCCGCGCCCACCAACAGCGACAGGATCGTGCTGGGGGCCATTCCGACCATAGATACGGTCTGGATCACGGTCAGGACGATGGCCAGCAATGACACCAACAAGGCGATGGTCGCCAAGCGACGGCGCAAAAGCAGCAGAATGCACCCGAGCGCCCCGCCGAAGACGGCAAAGCCAAAGGCGAGCGTCGCCCAGAGTGGGCGGGCCGCGATGATGAGCTGGTAGAGCTCGGGCATCTGCGCCACGGCATCTGCGTTCATCTGGGTGATGAAGTTCAGACAGCCCATCAGATTCCACGCCAGACCCAAGCCCGCGATGATCCAGAAACTGAAATGTGGTTTGGGCACTGTCGCCTCCGCTCCGTCATGTGTGCCTGAAATCAACACGATACAACCGAAAAAGTCACGATGGCAATTTCACTGTTGTGCAAAATTGTTGACTTGCAGGGGTGATCGCAGTCGAATTGGGCAGGACAAAATTTCGACAGGGGAGTCGCATCATGCCCAAACGTATCGCCATCATCGGGGCCGGCCCGTCAGGCCTGGCACAGCTGCGCGCTTTCCAGTCGGCCAAGCAGAACGGCGAGGATATCCCGGAGATTGTCTGCTTTGAAAAGCAGTCGAACTGGGGTGGTTTGTGGAACTACACATGGCGCACGGGGGTGGACCAGTATGGCGAGCCGGTGCACGGGTCGATGTACCGGTATCTGTGGTCGAACGGGCCGAAAGAGGGCCTCGAATTTGCCGACTATTCCTTCGAGGAGCATTTCGGCAAGCAGATCGCATCCTATCCTCCTCGGGCCGTGCTGTTTGACTATATCCAGGGCCGTGTTGAGAAGGCAGGCGTGCGGGACTGGATCCGGTTCGAGACGGCGGTGCGCAGGGTGGAGTTCGAGGACGGCAAGTTCAGTGTGACGGTCAAGGACTTGCCCGCGGACAACGAATACACCGAAACCTTCGATCATGTGATCTGTGCGTCGGGCCACTTTTCGACCCCGAATGTGCCGGAGTTTCCGGGGTTCGAGAGCTTCAAGGGCCGGGTGCTGCACGCCCATGATTTCCGCGATGCGCTCGAATTCAAGGATCAGGATATTCTGATTGTCGGCACCAGTTACTCCGCCGAGGATATCGGGTCGCAATGCTGGAAGTATGGCGCGAAGTCGATCACCGTGTCACACCGCACGGCGGCCATGGGGTACGACTGGCCCGACAACTGGGCCGAGGTGCCTTTGCTGACCCATGTGGACGGCAAGACGGCGCATTTCAAGGACGGCACCAACCGCGACGTGGATGCGGTCATTCTGTGCACCGGATATCAGCACCACTTCCCCTTTATGGCCGAGGATCTGCGCCTGAAAACGGCAAACCGGCTGGCGACGGCGGACCTGTATAAGGGTGTCGCGTGGGTGCATAATCCGGCGCTGTTCTATCTGGGCATGCAGGATCAGTGGTTCACCTTCAACATGTTCGATGCGCAGGCCTGGTGGGTGCGTGATGCGATCATGGGCAAGATCGCGATGCCGTCGAAAGCCGAGATGGAGGCCGATGTGGTGGACCGTGTGGCGCGTGAGGATGCAGGCGAAGATGACTATGATGCGATTTGGTATCAGGGCGATTACATCAAGGAGTTGATCGCAGAGACGGACTATCCGTCCTTTGATGTCGAGGGGGCCTGCAAGGCGTTCAAGGAATGGAAGGGTCACAAGAAGCAGGGGATCATGACGTTCCGCGACAATGGGTACAAGTCCGTGATGACCGGGACGATGGCGCCCAAGCACCACACGCCGTGGGTGGATGCGCTGGATGACAGCCTTGAGGTGTATTTGCAGAATTAGGGTCTAGGGGCGACGCGCAGGAAGATGAAGGTCTGTTGCAGCGCGCCCTTGTCCTTGATCGAAATGCTCACCTGCGCGCTGTCCGTGTTGAATGTGCGTAGGTCATAGCTGTCGGGGTGGTTCACGCCCTGATCGCTGAGGCCATCGGTGTTCAGGCACTTGGTTGTGACGTCGAGCAAGTCAGTGAAGGTGTCGGTTGCGCCCTTGGCCCGGTAGTCGAAAGGCCAGCGGCAGTTAAGCGAACGTGCGCCGGTCAGATCCAGCGATGTGGTGCAGGTGCCTTGCGTGCCAAAGGGCAAGGCGATGTCGGTGGCGGTGCCATCGATGAGCACCGTCAGGTCCGCACAATACGTGTCCGCATGGGCAGTTGTGGCGCTGAGCGCGAGGATCAGGGCACGGATCATTGGGCCACCAGCTGTTCGCCTTCGACCAGTTCAAACGGTGTGGGTGGGGTTTTCTTGCTGACCCAGTAGAACGTGCCGTCCCATTCCATCACAAACCATCCTTCCCAATCCGCATCGCGGGGCCAGATGCTTTGGTATTCGTCTTTGCCTGCGTCGACGCGCCATTCGCCGCGGGCGGACCGTGCGCCTGTCTGGGCGTAGATCGTTGTACCATCGGGGTCAAAATATTGGCGGTAGTCGGCCCCGTCCCATTTGCCAATCGCGGTGTTCCCGGACAGGAGCGCGTCAATCTCGTGCGCTTTCAGTTTCACGGCCTGTGCGTGGGCGGGCAGGGCGAGCGTGAGCAGCCCGAGGAGGAAGACGCGGCGGATCATGAGCGGGGGCGCTCCTTTTTCGGGTCGTAATGGGCGAAGGGCACGATTTCAGCGGGCAGGCGTTTCTGGTGGCCGTCGAGTTTGCCAACCTCGACCTGCGTGCCGACATCCGCATGGGCCACGTCGATGCGAGCGAGGGCGATGTTTTTGTCCAAAAGGGGGGAGCGCATGGAGGACGTGACCTCGCCAATCTGGGCACGGCCGATATGGATGCAGTCGCCGTGGTCAACCTGCACATTGCTGTCGATGTCGAGGCCGACAAGCTTGCGGCTGGGGTGATCCTTGCGCCGGATCAACGCGTCGCGCCCGATGAAGTCGTCGGGTTTCGATTTGAGCGGGACGGTGAAGCCGATCCCGGCCTCGAACGGGTCAGTCTGGTCGGAGAAATCGTAGCCCGCAAAGATCAGCCCGGCCTCGATCCGTACCATGTCGAGCGCCTCTAGCCCCATGGGGCGCAGGCCGTGATCCTGGCCAGCCTCCCAGATCGCGTCGAAGATTTCGGGGGCGTGTTTGGGGTGGCACATGACCTCATAGCCCAGCTCGCCCGTGTAGCCGGTGCGTGAGATCACGAAGGGCGTGCCGCTTTCGTTCATCAGGCGGGCCGGGGTGAAGCGGAACCATCCAAGCTGGTCGAACTCGGGGTTGTGCGGCGCGGTCCAGACGATTTTGCGCAAGAGGTCGCGGCTTTCGGGTCCTTGCACGGCGACGTTGTGCAGCTGGTCGGTGGAAGACCTTACCAGCACCTTCAGCCCCAGTTTGTCGGCCTGTTCACGCAGCCAGTCGCCGCCACAATCATTCCCGCCGATCCAGCGGAAGTTGTCTTTGCCCAGCCGGAAGACGGTGCCGTCGTCGATCATGCCACCGTGTTCATAGCACATCGCGGTGTAGACGACCCCGCCCACGGCCAGCGTTTTCATATTGCGGGTGAAGACGTATTGGCAGAGCGCCTCGGCATCCGGTCCCGTGATCTCGAACTTGCGGAGGGGGGAGAGGTCCATGATCACCGCCTTTTGGCGGCAGGCCCAGTATTCCTCGATCGGGCCTGCTTCGGCAAAGCAGTTGGCAAGCCAGTAGCCGTTGTATTCGACAAAGTTGCGGGTGTGCTTGGCAAAGCTGTCATGGAAGGCGGTTTGTTTGGTCATTTTGGGGTCCGCATCGGGGGTCGGTCGGTAGGCGACGCTGCGTTGGAAGGTTTCGCGCCCGCTGTAGGTGCGCACGTGGATGTCGGTGGGGTTCCAGCCGTTGGCCGCCGTGGTATCGTCGGGACAGGCGGAGGAGACGCAGACGATATCCGTCAGCGCGCGCAGCAGGACGTAGTCGCCGGGGCGGGACCACGGCTCATCCGAGTACATGACGCCGTGTTCATCGAGATAGGTGTTGAAGAAGAAGTTGATCGCCATCCAGCCGGGGCGGCCCGTCACGTTGAACTCGGACAGCGCGGTGTTGAAGTTTTCCGAGCAGTTGATGTGACCAGGATAGCCGATGTCGTCGTAATACTTGGCCGAACAGGCGAGCGCGAAGGCGTCGTGACGCCCGCAGGTGTCTTGCACCACTTCGACCAGCGGCAGCATTTCCTGATCGTAGTATTTCGCGTGCAGGCCGGGCATGGGATAGGCGTGGCCCATCAGGGTGCGGGTGGTGGTGACGTCCAGCGCGTGTTCGATCCCCTTGTCGAGCTTGCGGGCCGAGAAGCATTCGAAATCGGTGCATTGGCGGCCATCGACGTCGATGATCTGGATATAGTCGCCCGCTTTGACAAAGAACGCTTCTGCTGTGGCGCTGTGCACGCGAATGTCGGCTTTCGGATCGGCCAGCGGGTCGGGCAGTTCGAATTTGAAGTGGCTTTTGATCATGGCGCGTTTGATCATCACAGTGAGCGGGGTGACGGTATCCTGTGCTTCGGCGTCCATCGCGCCGCCGGGGGCCGCGATGATCAGCGTGCCGTCGCGGGCGACGCGCATGTCTTCGGACGCCTTGGCCCGTGTGTCCGGATCGAACAGGCGCACGGCGCGGGCCGGGGCCAGATCAATGCGGCGGGCCTCAAGCCCCATGCGGAAGCCGCGCAGCGACTGATCGCTGCCTGCGAGCAGGGCGCGCAGACCATCGGCGGGCGCATCCGCCGGGCGGTCGAGCAGACTGTCCGCTACGTGCCCTTGTGCGTCGGCACATACAACTTCGCAGACTTGACCGCCCTCGTCATTGATAATGCTGACCTGATCGCCCGCCTCGACGGGGATCAAAATGGCCCCACCCCCTTGCACCACATAGCGTTCGGTGCCGGGCGGCAGCGAGAATTGAGCGGGCTGGATGATTTGACTGGGACGCGGCGGGCCGGGCTTTACCTTGGGGTAAGGATCGTCGAGCATGGTCGTCTCCCGGACTCCGCGTTTTGCACTAGCGGAATAAATGTTTAACTGTGAGAATAACGAGGTGGCAGCCATGCCGCAAGCAAAGGGGTACGCGGCGTGACAAAAACATATCTGGCTTGGAGGGGCGGACAATGGGTGCGCTGACGCTGGGCATGATCGCGGCGTTCTGCTGGGGCGTGCACGACACGCTCGTGCGCTACATCTCGCAACGGGTGGGCGTGTTCCAGTCGCTGTTTCCGGTGCTGGTGAGCGGTTGCGTCGCAACCGCAGCGCTGGCGCTGATCCTCGGCGCAGAGGGGCTGCCCTCCGATGCGACAGGCTATGCGGTCGCGTCTGGTGTGGTCTTTGGCCTGACGGGCGCCGCATTTTACAAGGCGCTTGCCATAGGGCCGGTGCGGCTGGTCGCGCCCATTGTCGCGAGCTTTCCGATCCTGTCGGTCGGCTGGGCGGTGATGAACGGGCAGGCGGTCACCGGGTTGCAATGGCTCGCCGTGGTGGTCGTTGTGGCAGGCTGCGGCTTTGTTGCGGCCACGTCCAAGGACGACACCGGCGCGGGGACGCAACCCGCGGCGATTGTCTGGTCCATGCTGGCGGCCATCGGGTTTGCGGTGTCATTTGCGTTGGGGCAACTTTCCGTCTCGGGCGGTGCCGAGATGACGGCCATCGCGGTGGCACGGGTGGCGGCGGTTGGCGTCGTTGCAGCCGTTGCCCTGCTTGCGCGCCAGTCCGTCATTCCGGAGCGATCCGCGCTGCCGATCCTGGTGATTATGGGTGTGCTGGATGCAACCGCCATCGGGGCCGTGATGTTTGCGGGCACCTTTGCATATCCTGCCTTTGCCTCCGTTGCGGCGTCAACTTTTGGCGTGCTGACCATCATTTTGGCGGCGGTGTTCCTGCGCGAGGCCGTGGCGCGCGTTCAGTGGATCGGAATCCTGATCGTCTTTGCGGCGATCGGCTATCTGGCGGTCTGACGCCCGTCATAGGTGAGCAACTGAGCGCTTTTGCGCGCGCGCATTTGGGACGGTGTGACGCCGTATTCCCCTTTGACCGCCTTGGCCATTGTCGTGCACGATCCGAAACCGCAAGCAATGGCGATATCGACCATCGGCAACAGCGACTCTTCGATCATCGTGCGGGCGCGTTTGACCCGGAGCCGTTTGTAAAACCGGGCGGGGGTATCGTTGAACGTGGTGCGAAACACCCGCTCAAGATGGCGGGTCGAGATACCGACACGCTCCGTAATTTCGTCCATGGACAGTGGTTCGTTCACCGTGTCCTCCATCAGGCGAATGACTTTCGTCAGACGGGCATCGAACATGCCTTCATTGTCTGCGATGCATCTGGGCTGTTCCGCGTGACTTTTGCGGAGCGTTTGCAGCAGCAGATGATTGCCCAGTTCGGCAACCTGTGGGCGTGTGAGGTGGGGTGCCACGAGGCCCGCAATCAATTCAAGCGTTGCCCCAGCACCCGCCGCCGTGATGATCCCATCCGAATTCTCGCTGAGATGTGTTGTGAGGTTCGGGTGATAGCCGGTTTCGATCAAGGTCGTGACATCGCGCCAGTGTGTCGTGACCCGACCGCTGGGTGCCTTCGTCGCCTGGATGTAGGCGGTTGCAGCGTCCGACAACAGCACCACCGTGCGCGCCTTGCGCTGCATCGCACGCGCACGCGCCAACCAAGTGCCGCCCGCAGCACCCTTGCCGCCGACCACAACCATCATGTCAGCCAATCGGTGATCACCAATGGCAGGCTCGGCCCGGACCAGCGCGCCCTGATCGCCAGCCACAAGGCCCGGCGTGTCCGTGCTGAAGCGCCAGGAAAAGAGATCACGCCCGAGGAGCATGTTCGCCGTCGCCAGGACGTGCGTGATTGATGTCAGCTCGAGGCCACTGAACCCCTTGGTCACATGGATTTCGATCTCACGCGACTGAACATGCGTGTCGATTGCAGCGGCAACATCAAAGCGGTAGTCGGGTTTGCCCATTTCAGTCCATCCATCCAGCTGCGACCTGGCGTTGATGGGCCACGATTGCGTTGCGCATCAGGATTGCCACAGTAACCGGCCCAACGCCGCCTGGCACAGGTGTGATCCAGCCTGCGATGGTCCCGACCGCATCGGTGTCGACGTCCCCCACGATTTTTGAACCGCCATCTGGTGCGTCAATCTGGTTGATGCCGATATCGATTACAGCAGCCCCCGGTTTGATCATGTCAGGGCCAAGAAAATGCGGGATGCCCACAGCAACGACAACCACGTCTGCGCGCCGCGAATGCATGGCGACCGACCGTGTCATGTGATGGCAGACCGTCACAGTGGCCCCTTCGGCCATCAGCATCATGGCGGCCGGCTTGCCCACGATTTCCGAATGTCCGATCATCACCACCTCAAGCCCCTTGAGGTCGAGGCCGGTCTCCTTGATCAATTCGACACTGGCGGCGGCGGTGCAGGGGGCCAGCGCCACGTCCGAGTAGACGATGTTGCCGATGGAGGCGGGGTTCATCCCTTCGACATCCTTGAGCGGGTGAATGGCCGATTGCAGCGACCGCAAGTTGATATGGTCGGGCACGGGACGTTGCAGGATGATGCCCAGCACCGCGGCATCGTCATTCATCGTTTGGATTTTTGCCTTGGCCTCGTCCTGAGAGATGTCGCCGGGCCAGAATTGCGTTTCAAAGGGCACGTTGGCGCGCGCCGCTCCGCGTTCCTGATTGCGGACATACACTGCAATTTCAGCAACGTCTCCGATGGAGACCGAAACGAGGCGACCGATCTGACCGTGTTGTTCGCTAAAGGCACGACACTCTGCGAGAATGCGCGCAGCGACGGCCCGGCCGTCGATTTGGTGATGGGTCTGAACGCTGTCTTTCACAATGACTCCGGTGGTACGCGCTGGATCTCAGCGCAAGCGTCTCAGAAATTTTCCCTATATGCAACTTTTTTCACTGGAGGTTGAGGCGTTGGATCAGTGCGACAGACCCTGTGATCTGTCCTTTGCTATGCTGCTCGGGTGTCTTGGGTTTTTGATCCACAACTTTTGAGCGCAGGATTGAGCTGAAACTGTTGAATAACTTGCAAACCTGATGACAGTACGCTTCTGCCAGATGCCATTGCGACGCCCAAGCTGAAATTCGAAGCCCGACTGCGCCTCCCAGAGGCACGAACACTGTCAAATGACGATTTTTGGTGCGTCCCTTCGGTTTTTGGCCGGGCCTTCAACAGGCAAATATCTTGACCCATTTTGCGCGACCAGAATTTTCGCAACATGGGCGGGAAGCGGCCATTCGCCGCAAACGCGAGGTTCTATTTGCAACGTCGCGAAAGCGGACATCTACCTAAGAAGTCTTTAATGCCACGGTGCCAAAAGGCTCGTTCCTTTGCTCAGCTGAAGATAGTCTTCGTAGCGCTCGGTTTCTGATCCGCCCATGTTGATTGCGAACTCTTCCCCGAAGAGCGCGAGGACGAAAATCAGCTCGCAGTCGCTCGTGTAGAGAAAATCAAACTCATGCAATATGTGATAGGGCGCTCTATCTGATCCAAAGCTCTGATGTTGGGGATACCTTCGCGAGTGTCGGCTTTCGTTCAGAAGTTTCATCTCAATTGAAAACTTACCCACGAAATGCCTTAGCTGGATGGTTATTGCATGCGACCACAGTGTTGAAGCTGACCTTTGGACTCGTTTCATGTGCCATGACTAAAAGGTAGCATCACACATTCGAGCCATGATGGATCGACAACTCAGCAAACCATTGGCCGCTCTTCTTGGGAACGCGGGTTTGGGTTTCATAGTCGACGAAGACGAGCCCGAACCGCATCCGGTAGCCCTCCGCCCATTCAAAATTGTCCATCAGCGACCAGGCGAAATAGCCTTTCAGAGGGATGCCTGCCTTGGCTGTGTCCGCCAATATGTTGAGATGCGCAGCGATATAGTCGAGGCGGTCCTGATCTTCGATGACGCCGTCTTTGTCCGGCTCGGTGTTGTAGCAGGCGCCGTTCTCGGTGATGTAGACCGGTGGCAGGTCGTAGCGGTCATAGACTGTGGTCAGCAGATCGGCGATACCCTGGGGTACAATCTCCCAGCCGATATCGGTGCGCAAGTTGCTGTCCGAGCTTGGCACAGAGGACAGGTTGAGGAAGGCGGAGGCCGCATCCTCATCTGCCTGAAACTGGCCCATCGCGCCCACGCCAGTCAGCCCGCCACGATCGGCTGCGGTGGAGGCGGCCTTGACGGTGGCAGGGAAGTAGTAGTTGAAGCCCCACCAATCCAGCGGCTGGTGGATGATCTCCAGATCGCCTTCCTGTACGCGGAGTTTGTTGCCTAGCGCGTCCCAGAGCTGCTCGGGGTATTCGCCCTTGAAGAGGGGATCGAAAAACACCCCGTTGTTGAACTGGAACGAGCGTTCGGCGGCGGCGTGGTCCGCCTCGCTGTCGCTGGCAGGATAGATGGATTGCGCGTTGAGCACGGTGCCCATTGCGATGTCGGCGCGTTCGGCGCGCGCGGCCTGAACGCCGAGCCCATGGGCGAGGTTGGTCACATGCACCGCGGCGAGGGCAGCGTCGATGTTGCGCTCTCCCGGGGCGTGTTTGCCGATCCAATGGCCCAGATAGGTCGAGCACCATGGCTCATTAAACGTGGCCAGTGCCTCCACCCGATCGCCCAAGCGGCGTACAACGGCGGTGGTGTAGTCTGCGAAAGCCTGCGCGGTGTCGCGGTCCGTCCAACCGCCGTAACCTGCGAGTGCCAGCGGTAAATCCCAATGATAGAGTGTGGGGAAGGCCTTGATGCCGCGCGCGGCCAAGCCATCCAAAAGGCGGTCATAGAAGCCAATGCCGGCCTCGTTCACTTGCCCGCGCCCATCGGGGATCACGCGGGGCCAGGCGATGGAAAAGCGATAGGCCTTAACGCCCATGGCTGCGATGAGGTCCAAATCTTCGTCCATGCGGTTGTAGTGGTCGCAGGCAATGTCGCCATTGTGTCCCTGATAGACCCGGCCCGGCATGTTCGAGAACGCGTCCCAGATGCTAGGGCCGCGGCCATCGGCGCGGGTCGCGCCTTCGATCTGGTAGGAGGCCGTCGCGACCCCCCAGACAAAATCCGTACTAAACCGATCCGCGATGGCTTTGGGATCATGCGCTTTGATATCGGACCAATGGGTCGCAACGGGCGAAAATTTGTTCATGATGATGGTCCTAAAGGCGCTGCTCGGTGACGGTGTCGAAAAGGTTGAGGGTCTTGACCCCAATTCCCACGGTGATCGTATCGCCCGCGGAAATCTTGGTTTGGCCGTCGAGCCGCACGCGGAAACGCTGATTATCCAGCGTGGTCCATACGAGGGTGTCCGCTCCCATGGGTTCGACAATGTCGGCAGTCAGTTCGACGCATGCAGCGCTTTGCGATTGGTCCGGCCCCACGATCAGATGTTCCGGCCGCAGACCAACCGTGACCTCCAAATCGTCTGGAGGCGCGCCTTGAAACGGATAGTCCGCGACATCGAAGGACAGACCCGCAAAAGAGAGCGTGGTGCCAGTCAGTGTGCCATTGAGGAAGTTCATTGCGGGCGCGCCGATGAATTCGGCCACGTAGCGATTGGCGGGCTCGTTATAGACCGCGTCTGGCGTACCGAGCTGCATGATCTTGCCGTCTTTCATGATCGCGATACGGTCGGCGAGCGTCATGGCTTCGACCTGATCGTGGGTGACGTAAATCATCGTGTTGCCAAGCTGTTGGTGCAGCAATTTGATCTCGACCCGCAGGTCGGCGCGCAGCTTGGCGTCGAGGTTGGACAGCGGCTCGTCAAAGAGGAAAACATCAACGTCCCGTACAAGCGCGCGGCCAATGGCGACCCTTTGACGTTGCCCACCTGACAGGGCGGCGGGGCGGCGTTTCAGAAGCGGCTCGATCTGCAGGATCTTGGCGGCGCGTGCAATGCGTTCCTTCACCTCGGCCTTGGGGACACCGGCGTTGCGCAGGCCGAAACCCAGATTTCCCTCAACCGTCATTTGCGGGTAAAGCGCATAGCTTTGGAACACCATCCCGATGCCACGCTCGGACGGCTCGGCCCAGGTGACGTTATGGCCATTGATAAAGATCTGACCATCGGTCAGGTCCAAAAGGCCCGCGATACAGCTGAGCAGCGTGGACTTGCCGCAGCCGGAGGATCCGAGAAGCACCAGAAACTCACCTGCGGCGATATCGAGATTGAGGCCTTTGAGCACATCGACCGCGCCAAAGCTGAGGTCGAGTCCCTTGATTGACACAGATGGTTGTGCCGCCGTCATGGCTGGCTGATCCGGGTTATGCAGTGCAATTTCATGTTTCATCCCTTTACGGCCCCCGCTGCGATCCCGCGCACGAAAAGTTTGCCTGATACGAAGTAGATTGTCAGAGGGACAATCCCGGTCAGCAACGTGGCGGCCATGTTGACGTTGTATTCTTTGACGCCTTGCACGGCGTTGACGATGTTGTTGAGTTGCACAGTCATGGGGTACTGATCAGGGCGGGTGTAGATCACGCCGAACAGGAAGTCGTTCCAGATGCCCGTCATCTGCAAGATCAGCGCGACCATGAAGATGGGTAGGGACATGGGCACCAGCACCCTAAGGAAGATGCCCCAGAACCCCGCGCCGTCGACGCGCGCGGCTTTGAAAAGCTCCTCGGGCAGGGACGTGAAGTAGTTGCGAAAAAGCAGGGTCAGGATCGGCATCCCGAAGACGGTATGCACCAAGACCAGACCCCAGAGCGAGCCGAACAATCCGATTTCCCGCAGCAGGATCACCAGCGGGTAGATCATCACTTGGTAGGGAATGAAGGCGCCAAAGATCAGGATGGTGAAGAACACCTCCGACCCTCTGAAGCGCCAGTTCGCAATCGCGTAGCCGGAGATTGACGCCACAGCGATCGAAAGGATCGTCGACGGCACCAGAATTTCGACGGAATTCCAAAAGCCCCGCGACAGCCCTTCGCAATTGAGGCCTGTGCAAGCGGTGAACGCGGCCTTGTGCCAGGCCTCAAATGTGATTTCCATCGGCGGGGAGAAGATATTGCCCATGCGGATTTCGGGCATGCCTTTGAGGGAGGTCACCACCATCACGTAAAGCGGCAAGGCGTAATAGGCGAGGATCACCGCGAGTGTGGACCACAGGATGATGTTCCCTTTGCTCAGCACCCGGCGCGGCTTTGCGCCTCTTGCTTCGGCGGGATAGGCAATGTCAGCCATGTTTCTTGCTCCCAAACTCGAGATAGGCCCAGGGGATCAGGATGACGGCAACCGACAACAACATCATGGTAGAGGCCGCGAAGCCCTGGCCGAGGTTCTGGTTACCGAACATCATGTCGATGACGTATTTCGCCGGAACCTCGCTGCTGACGCCCGGGCCGCCGTTTGTCTGGGCCTTCACCAAGTCATAGACCTTGATGATACCCGACGCGATCAGCACCAGCGCGGTCACGAAGACCGGGCGCATCATCGGAATGATGATGAAAACGTAAGTGCGCCATTTAGGGATGCCGTCGACGCGCGCAGCTTTCCAGATCTCTTCATCTATGCCGCGGAGCCCTGCCAGCATCACGACCATGATAAAGCCCGACCCTTGCCAGACGGCCGCGATCAATACGCCGTAGATGACGATGTCGGAGTTGAAGAGCGGATTGAACTCAAAGCTCTTCCAACCAAGGTCGCGCACCACCTGTTGGATGCCGAAATCGGGGTTCAACACCCATTGCCAGATCAGACCGGTGACAATGAACGACAGCGCGAACGGATAAAGGATGATGGTCCGAACGGTGTTTTCAAATCGGATCTTCTGATCAAGAAGAGCTGCCAGAGTAAAGCCGATCACCAAACTGAGGATCATCATGCAAAACCCGAAGATCAGAAGGTTCTCGACGGCGATTTGCCATTTGGATGTGTTCCAGAGCCGCTCGTACTGCTGCAAGCCGACCCATTTGTCGCTCGGCAACATGCGGGACTTGGTAAAGGAGTAGTATACCGTCCAGAGTGTGCAGCCGACGAAGACAAACAGCGCGGTCGCGATCATTGGAAGCGCCGCGATTTTCGCGGTCAGGTTCCGAAACAGGGCATTGGGCCGTTGGGTGTGCATGACGGGGTCTTCTGTTTTCCGGTGCCATGCCGACACAGTGCCGGCATGGCCGTGGACAAGTCCAATGGGAGTTTTAGTCAGCCTGCTCGATCAGTTGCGCCATGCGCTCCTGAGCGTCTGCGGTTGACAGCGACTTGTCGTTGAAGAACTCGATGAACAGATCGCGCATTTGCTGCTCTGTGTCTTGGGAGATTGCCTGTTCCGAGGAGGGCAGAACATTGCCTGACGCCAAAATCTCCAAACCTTTGCGCATGCAATCATTTGCGGTGCTCATGTCGATGTCACCACGCACAGGAAGGGAGCCCTTCTTCAAGTTGAACGCAACCTGCGCTTCCTGGCTGAACATGATCGAGGCCAGCTCTTTCTGGGCCGCGGTCACAGCCGGGTCATCATGTTTGGGAAAATAGAACGCGTCGCCACCGGTCTGGATGACCTCATTCATGCCCAAGCCTGGCAGGCAGGTGTAGTCCTCACCGGCGACCTTTTCGGCCACTGCAAATTCGCCCTGCGCCCAGTCGCCCATGATTTGGGCACCGGCCTCGCCGTTGATGATTTTGGCAGTGGCCAGGTTCCAATCGCCGACATTGCTGTTGGCGCTCAGATTGCGGGCTGTGTCAGCGGCCGCAAACACCTCTGCCATCGCATCGCCGCGCACCGCGTCCGCGTTCTTGTTGGCGTAGATGTCGACCCAAAGGTCGGTGCCGCCGATGGCGACGAGCAGCACGGAGAATGCCCCGCGGGCCTGCCAATCCTGCTGACCGACGACCAGAGGCACTTTGCCCGCAGCCTCAAGCGCGGGCGCGGAGGCCACGAATTCTTCCCAATTGGCTGGGATTGGTACGCCCGCATCGGCAAAGGCCTTGTTCGACATCCACATCCATTGCCAGGAGTGGATGTTGATCGGCACGCAGTACACCTTGCCTTCGTAGGTGCAGCTGTCGAGCAGTGAGACGGGGTTGATCGTGTCGCGCCAACCTTCGGCCTCGGCCACATCGGTCAGGTCCAGCATCAGGCCAGCTTCGACAAGCTCTTCTGCCTGGCGGCCGTGGTTGAATTGCGTCGCGTGCATCGGATCACCGCCGGTGATCCGGCTGATCATGACGGGGCGTGCGGTCGACCCGCCACCCGCAATCGCGCCGTCGACCCATTCGTTTTTCGACTGCTCTCCGAAAACATCGGCTAGCGCCTTCACGGCGGCGGCTTCACCGCCGGAGGTCCACCAATGCGTGACCTCCAGTTTCACCCCCTCTGCTGACGCGGCTGTCGCGCAGAGCATGGTTGATGCGGTCAGAAATGCTTTCAAACGCCTCATGTTGTCCTCCCAATCTAAAACGTTATAGATTTTTCTAAAACGATTTAGGTTTTATTTTCAAGCCCCCAGATCTATAAACGGTTACGTTGAGAGGCTGAGGTCTTCGACTTCTCCAATGGACGATTGAAAATGCTCGATAAAAAACTGCGCCCTACACTGAAATCTATCTCCGAATTGACGGGACTGGCGGTGCCAACAGTGTCGCGCGCCCTCGGAAATGCACCTGACATCAGCAAGGCGACCAGGCAACGGGTGCAGAAGGTCGCCGCAGAAATTGGCTATGTTCCGAATCGCGCCGGGGTGCGTTTGCGTACCGGGCGCAGCTATGTTGTGTCACTTGTTCTATCGACCGAGACTGACGTGATGAACCTCACCGCGAAGCTGATCAATTCAATCGCGGCAGGCTTGCGTGGCACGCGGTATAATCTGACCATCACGCCGGTTCTTCCAGACGAAGACCCGTTGGTGATCATCAAGAGCATTGTCCAAAATCAGGCAGCTGACGTGATCATTCTGAACCAGACACAGCCCGATGATCCCCGTATCGCCTATCTCAAATCCCAGAATTTTCCCTTCGTGACCCACGGACGCACTGGGGCGAATGACGGGCATGACTTTTATGATTTTGACAATCGGGTTTGCGCCGCTTTGGCGGTCGAACGTATGGCTGTACGTGGACGCAAGTCCCTGCTGCTTCTCGCGCCGCCTGCCAACCAGTTTTACGCGTCCGAGATGATCGCGGGTGCGACGGAGGCTGCGGCCCGTTTGAATGTCACGTTGTCTGTGATGCGACATGTCACGAGCGATTCCGCCTCTGATGAAATTGCGGCGGCGCTCAAGTCCCATCTTGCAGTGGCGGAGGGCCATGCCGATGGCATTATCTGCGGCTCTTCGACAAGCTGTATGGCTTGCGTCTCCGCAATCGAGGATCTGGGCCTAACTGTGGGCGCCGACATCGATCTTTTCTCCAAGGAAGCCGTCTCTTTCTTGAACCGTTTCCGCAAAGGCATTTTAACCCAATATGAAGATGTAAGCGAAGCCGGCGCTTTCCTTGCCAAAGCCGCGGTGCGTCGTGTGGAGCGGCCTGAAGAAGGTCCGATGCAAAAGCTGGATGTACCGAAAGCTCCGAATGGTGGCTATGCGGGCTGCGACCGCAGCATCTAGGAGGCAGGTCGGAGGGCAACTTTGGGCCGCCCGTGAAGGCGATCCGAAGATGCTGGATTTCGATAGCCTCGGCAATTGTTAGCGCTTCCTCCAACCCCACGCCGAGGTGTCTGACTGTTCCGTCCATCTTGGTGTGCCCAAGCAGAAGCTGAACGGCCCGCAAGTTGTCAGTCTTCTTGTAGATCTGCGTTACGTTCGTCCGCCTCATCGGATAGGGCCAAAAGCAGAGCCTGAGGCAAGGGACACATTGGAAATGGATTGAACTGTTGGCCAGAGTTTTGCGTCGAGGGCTCAAATGATGACCGGTTGAAGACAGGCGATCGGTTCGGTCGTTGGGCATCAAGCCAGACCGCTGTTCATCTTCGTGGTCAGGCGCGAAGCCAAATTGGGCACCCAAGATGCAAGCCGTAACCGAACACGCCAATCCAAGCGCGCCTGGAATGCTGTGAAACATCAGATAGCCAATGGTGGCGCCAAGTGTCGTGCCGATCGTCACCCCAAGCGCGCGCTTCTGTTTCATCGACCATTCCCCCGACATCCGTTGGGCAAGTCTGCATGCTTGGTGGCCGGGCTATGCATGGGCACAGATGCCCTGACCCGACCCAGGTTAAACCTGGATCGGTGGGCGTCGTGCGGATTTTGCTCAGGGCCGTGTTGCTCTTTGCTGCGGGGCACTCGTCGCGTCCGCGCGGTCATGCTCCTCAAAACCCTGCTGCGGTTGTGGCAAGCGACTGGTTTCGCGCGTCGACCCTCTGCTGAACCGCGGCGCAGGCTTGTATATTGCCTTGCAGACATGCTTGGTCCAATCGCTCGCTTGCCGCAATCTCAGCAGGTGAATCACATGCACTCAGCGCGAGGGCGGCGAGTATCAGGTATCGTTTCATTGTCGTTCCTTTTTCGACTGTCTTGTCTCACCGACGACGCGGATCAGGGCAGCCAAAGGTGGTGATGCACGCAGTGAAATCACGCACATCACCCCCGTTTCGCTCTGGAGGTTGGTCACGGGTCATCTGAAGTCGGCGCCCCTGATCCGTCGTCGGTGGGTCAGATGTCGTTCCGTCAGGCTCCAATGTCGTCCAACCCGACAGGCTGGGACATGTTTTTTCGGAAATAGGACGGGGTTTGGCCGGTTATGCGCTTGAACGCATTGTAAAAAGAGGACCGCGCGTTAAAGCCCACTTCGTAGGTAATTGCCAAGATCGATTGGTTGGTCGTCGTGAGCAGTTTCTGAGCCTCAGCCACGCGGTAGCCATTCACGAAATCGAAAAAGCTCTCTCCAATCTCTTCGTTCAGGGTTTGCGAGACATAGTTTGGTGATGCACCGATATGCCGGGCCAGGGCCCAAAGGGAGAGGTTCGGATCCCTGTGAAGGTGGTCAACTTCCATTGCGGCGCGGAGTTTGCGACCAAGGCGATGTGACGCTTCGGCGCTCAGTGCCGATTTTTCATATTTGCCCGCGGATTGAGGTTTGGGTGGCTCAGGCGGGTGCGGATCGTCCTCGTCCGGGACCAATGGCGGACGCTGCCGCAACCCCCAAAGCACGGTTGAGGCCACAAGCGCCAGACCCGCAGTGTTGGCAAACGTTGTAGAGCCAAGCGGGACCGCGCCGTCTGGCATGCTGATCACCGTGACAAGCAGAACAATGTGCGCAAGCCAAAACAGTCCGACAAGCCCGCAAATCACAAAGATCCAGCGCAGCTCGTGCTGTTCAGTGCTGGCATAGACGTCGCGCAGTCTCAGGCGAAACTTCATCAATCGCCGCCAGATCAGGAACAGGTAAATGAGTATCTGGGGAAAGACGGCGAGCTGGAATAACCCAAAGGCAAGCACAGTGAACATGCTCCATGCCGTGTCTGTTTTTGGTTCCTCTGCACCCAACATGTTTCGGATGTCGGGCGGTGACAGCATCATCGCAACCGCCAGGATGATGGTAAGGCCGGGCAACACAAAATGGCGGCCATGGCGCTGCGATTGCTCGTCGGGCGCGGATGTCAGTCTGGAGACGTATACCCAAAAGAGGGGTGCCAGAAAAAATGAACTTGGCCATGTGATCACATCGACGGACGCGGCAAGCGGTCCCGGCACTGCCTCGATCAACCGCCCAAAGGCATCGGGAGCATTGTTGATGGCAACAGCTGCGAGAAAGGCAGCAAAGCTGCTTTTCACCGCGGAGGCTTTCGACTGCATCATGCAGAACACGGCGCCAAATGCCGCTATTGCAAGCGTGCCGGTGGCGGCCAGTTCGGTGATGATGTCTTCCATATTGTACACTCCCCCAAACTGCATGAAGACACCAGACTGCATCAGACGCCAAAGCGGCGCGAAATCGGCTCCAGAGGGTCAGTCAGCCAGAAGTTGCCGCGCATAGTGCGCGATCGCGCCATTGCGGTTTGTCACGGCTGCGCGGACACGTCCGGTGCCGAGTTCGGCCGCCACAATAGAATCGTAACCAAGGTTGCGCCCTTCATGTGAAATCGTCCCACCAGAAGAGATAAACACCCCCAGACCCGCGCCCTGGCTGACCGGCGTCACCATGCGTTCCGCCAAAACCGTGGGGATAATGGCATGCCGGGCACCCGCCAGCGCTTGCAGAACCGCGTGAAAGAGGTTCGCGAGGTCCGAGGCTGTCGCCCAAAGACCAGCCGCAGCGCTTTCGGGATGCCTCATAAAACCTCCGTCCAGCGCCTGACCGTTTTCATGAGATCCATGCGCATAAGGTCGGGCCGGAGTGATGGCAAAGGTCGCATGAGAAGCGCCGACGGGTCTGAGCACTTCGTTCGTGGCGTAGGTTGCAAAGTCCGTGCCCGTCACCTGTTCTATCAGGGATTGGAGGACCATCGTGCCGCCCCCGCTGTATTTGAACCGCCCGAATATCCTGCGTTGAGCCCGGACCGGGTCAGAGTTCGCGGGCCCGCGCCCGGCGAGAATATCGTCGACAGTTGGGAGGTCTTCACCCGGTCCATACCCTGCGAACCCGTGCACAGTCGTACCCGCGGTATGCGACATCAGCTCTGCAATCGTCGCGACGCCGCCTCTGGGCCCGGGCAATTGCCACCTGTCCAGGTAGTGATTGACCGGCACATCCAGATCGACCCGCCCGTCCCGGACCAAGGTCAAAACCGCAAGGGCTGTTGCCGTCTTGGAGCAGGAAGCCACCTGAAACAGCGTCTGGTCATCAACTCTGTTTTGACTGTTGGCCATGCCCATGTGACGCGCTGCCAAAAGCCCGCCATTAATCGCAGCAAACTGATAGCCGTTGCGGTTCGTTTCTATAGTTCCGCCCACTGCCAAACGCGGCAAAGGTGTCATGATCGCTGCCAGTCCGGCAGTATTGAATTTCCGTCGGTTCATGGTCTCAGCTGTCCTCAAGCCCAGTTTTTGTGGTTGTACTGACTTTGGACTCAACGGCTCAAAAGTCGCCTCGACCTATAGGAATGGACAAGATCCGCATCAGAAACCTGGTTTTTTCTGCTGTGCGCTCAACAAGTTTCCGGGAACGGCCGCAAAGTGGGCTGCGACTGCAGCATGTAGATCGATCAGGGACCGATAGCTTTAGGCCGAATGACCCCGGGACTGAATGTTTGCAAAGTCTGCCAATGGCTACGAAGCGCATCACTTTGAAAAATGGTGGGTGACGCGCGTGCGGGGGGAGGAAAATCACGTGCGACGAACCGCCGCCGTGGGTATTCTTCTTCAGCAGAGCTCTATCTCTCTCAATCATGAGAAAAGGTTTCATCCGCTCCACGCGACTGCATAAATGTGTGTTGATTGGTATGTGTTGCGCGCTTGTTTGTGCGACGACTGCCAGCGCGCATGTGAACTGGTTTGTTGAAAACGGCGCAGAGCCGCTTGCGAATTACCGTGTGACCGATCCCGCATTTATCCTCTGGGCGGGCATCGCCGCAGCCTTGGTTGGTGTGTCGATCTGGCTCGATGGCAAGCTGCCGGATTTGGAGGTGGCGGGTACCAAAACACGCCACGATTTCATGGAAATTCTGCGCGTGTTCACCGGTATGAGCTTCCTTCTGACCGCCTACGAGGGTGCCTTGGTCGCTCCTCACAAGGAGGTGGCAGGATCATTTGGCACGGCCTTGTTGTTCCTTCAGGCTGGCATCGGGATCATGCTGATCGCTAACCGATGGATCCTCTGGGCTGGCGGTCTGATCCTTGTCCTGCACACCGGCGTGGCCATCAACTTTGGCATTATGGCGGCCCTTGAGTATGCGATTTTCATCGGCATTGCCTTCTTCCTGATATTCAATGCCATCAAGGATCCGAAACTGAGTGCGCGGTTCAAACCTTATTCCGTGGATGTTTTGCGTATCTGGACCGGCATCTCGCTTGTCGCCCTTGCGGTTGGCGAAAAACTTGCACCCTCCGCGCTTGGTCAGGTTTTTATCGCTCAGTATCAGTGGAACTTCATGCAGGCGCTCGGCATTGGCTTTTTTGACGACCGGATGTTTGTTCTCGCGGCAGGCATGGTTGAGGCTGCCATTGGTATGGTCTTGATCCTCGGGACCACGGTCAGACTGGCCGTCCTTGCCCTTTCGGTGATGATGGCGTTGTCCAACATCGTCTTCATTCTTCAGGGCAACAACGAAGCGGCGCTGGTCGAATTTATCGGCCATATGCCCATCATCGGTGTCGCTCTCGTTTTGCTGCTGCTGGGATATGGTCAGCGATTGAAAGTAACCCGGATGCCGCCGCCGCATCAGGAACGAAATGCGAGCCCCGGCGTTTTCAGTGAGTGACGACGCACAACACCATGTTTCTAGTTCACCAGACAAGGAGACTGCCAAAATGACCGATAGAAAAGACGCCTCTCGAACCGACCTGTCGAGGCTGGATCGCCCGAGCGCCTCGATCCCGAGCGTAGACCACCCATGGGAAGACACCCGTGACCGGGCAGCACGAGACAGCCTTGCGCGCAGAGATTTGTCGCAGCATCGCGTCTACCACAGCCTTTACGAGGACATGCTCAATTGACAGCGCCAATTCTCATCATGGGCGCGACCTCGGGCATCGGGGCTGCTGCAATGGCGGAGGCGACCTCGCGGGGACTGCCGGTGCGCGCTTTTGCGCGTGGTGCCGATGATCTGGCGGCAAGCGATCTTGTCGAACCCTTTCGCGGAGATGCCCTTGACCGAGACAGCGTCGCCTCGGCCTTGGATGGAGTTCGAGCGGTCATCTATGCGCTTGGCATCAAAGAACGCCTCGCGATGTTGTGGGAAGTTGAGACGCTGTTTTCAGAAAGCACCCGGACCCTCATTCCGGAGATGGAAAAAGCGGGGGTGTCTCGGCTTGTGGCAGTGACAGGGTTTGGTGCGGGCCGGTCAAAAACCGCAATGAGCCGCCTTGAACGGCTTGGCCACCGTGCCGTTTTGGGGCGGCCTTATGATGACAAGGACCGCCAGGAAGAACTGATCATGGGCAGCACCCTCGACTGGACAATCGCGCGCCCCGTCATTCTGACAAAAGGTGCACGGTCTGATCCACGGATCCTGCGTGAGCCCGATACTTGGCGCAACGGATTGATCTCGCGCGCCTCGGTTGCGGTTTATCTTGTCGATGCTGTCGAAAACGACCTCGACATTCAGTCAGACGTTGTACTTGCGCGGTGATCCATGACTGTTGGCGACGACACCAGCGATGATCTCCGCGACAGGCTTGTGCGCGAATACATGCACCTCACGCGCGAGACCTTGCCCGATATGGCCGGTCGATTAGAGACAGATTGGCCGGTCGTCAACGATCACTGTTTTCAGCGTATCGTCCTCGACACAATCAGCGGCGGTGTATGGTACGATCACATCCAACGTCCGGCCTACAAAAACCTCACCTTCCAGCAAGCCAAAGACGCTGTCGCGCTCTGCCATGCCATTTCTTCAGGTTCCGCAGATCTTTACGCGCTCAACCTCCAGTCTCTGAGATGGCGGGGCAAGGCACGCTGATGGCAATGCAAACGCACAGTGAACGCATTCTCGCCCTTATCCAGGGCGTTCTTGATCCTGCGCCAGGGAAAGGTCGCATTGCGCTTGCCCTGGTGTTCGGCGTGACCGTGCATCTGGTCTTTGCCGCCGGCGTTTTGGCTATGATCGTCGCGATGTACTTCGGAATGAGCAAAAGCTTTGGGCAGGTCGCATGGCCTTACGCTGCCCTCGTGAACGGCCTGCTGATCCTTCAATTTCCTATCGCTCATTCATTCCTGCTGACAGGGCGCGGCATGCAGGTTTTGTCCCGCCTCGTTCCTGGCCCGCATGGGGGCACTCTGGGTACAACGACTTATGCGATCATCGCCTCTGGGCAGCTTTTTGTCCTTTTCACGTTCTGGACACCAAGCGGGATCATCTGGTGGCAGGCCGAGGGCTGGGGGCTCACATTGATGGCATCCCTATACGGCCTCTCCTGGTTGCTTCTGATCAAAGCAAGCTGGGACGCCGGAGCGGAGGTCCAGGCGGGCGCGCTCGGCTGGATGACCCTGATGAAAAATGCCAAGCCGCGTTTTCCCGATATGCCAACGACAGGACTGTTCCGGATTATCCGCCAGCCGATTTACGTTGCCTTTGCTCTTACCTTATGGACAGTGCCCGTCTGGACGCCGGATCAGCTTACCTTGGCGATTGCCTTTTCCGCCTATTGCCTGATCGCGCCGAAACTCAAGGAACGCCGGTTTGAAAAAAGGTACGGAGACCGTTTCCGTGACTATAAAAAGCACGTTCCGTACGCCGTGCCCGCCCTCACAAGGACCTCATCCAATGGCAAAACCTGAACGCAATGACCTTGGGATCTATGACGATGTGGCGGCGGACTGGTGGTCGGATGAAATCCGTTGGGTGCGCACACTGAAGAACCTGGTGCCCGGGCGGTTGAAATGGTTTGACCGGCATATCGACTGGCAAGAAAAGACCGTGCTCGACGTCGGCTGCGCGGGAGGGTTCATGGCTGAAGCGTTGGCTGAAAAAGGCGCTAACGTAACTGGCATTGACCCCGCAGTCCAGGCGATAGAAGCCGCCCGCGCGCATGCTGCAGCGTCCGGGTTGGACATCCGGTACGATGTGGGTGTCGGAGAGGCGCTCCCCTACGAAGACGCAGCCTTTGATGCGGTCGTCTGCGTTGACGTTCTTGAACATGTCAGCGACCTCGCAAAGGTTGTTTCGGAGATTGACCGCGTCCTCAAGCCGAATGGCACATTCCTTTACGACACGATCAATCGGAACCCGCTGGCCCGCTTCGCAACCATTACCGTGGCCGAAGATATCTTGAAGCTGCTTCCCAAAGGCACACACGATCCAGCCTTGTTCATACGGCCGGGTGAGCTGGAGGATATCATGAAGGACGTTGGTCTGTCTGTTGGCCCGACCTGCGGTCTTGGCCCTCGGTGGATCAACCGAAAAGGGGACTTTGTATTTGGTCCACTTCCGTCACGCGCAATCATTTACATGGGCGTGGCCTCAAAGCCGGAGTGAAGGTTCGCATCAAAAAGGCTGAAACGCTCAGCATTTATTCTTGTCGTATTGACGCAGCTTTGCAGCAAATGCCGAGGTCCGCTTTTCAGTGGAACAAATGGTGCATCAGGTTGAAACAGGTCCATTCGCTCCATTGCCTATGGATGACCGAGGCTCCGTTGGGTCGCTGGCACAGAAGACCGCTAGCAGTCCTAAGGCAAGCGAGTAGCGTTTTCCCATGCCAACCCCTCCAGAAAGTCAGGCGTTTAAGGTAGCTGGATTAATCAAAGTGCCAAATTGCATTTTCGTCACTTAGTAGTGAGATTCCGCTATATGCTCGATATTATATGCTGTTTTGAAAGCTTGAGCTGTTCAGACACTTTGGAGCAAAACCTTGGCGCACACGCAGCGTACGACGGAAAAGTCCCGCGATTGGTGAGTTTACTCAGCTCCGGATTTCGCACGCGCAGCGAATGTCGGGAAAGCGGGCTGCGACTGCGGCACCGCCGGCTTAGGTTGAACGGCGGGAATGGGCCGTCTATGATGGTTGTTCCGGCGGCACGATACGAATATGCTGCGCCGCCTCCGAAGTCGGCATTGAGCCCTTTGTGACGGATGCTGCAGCACGTGCGAAGGTCCGCTTCGGTAAAACAGTGCTTGATCTCAAACTAGGTTGAGGGCACGCAAAGATACGTGGTCTTTTTATCAAATCGCCGATCACAAGTTCACAAGCCTCGATGAACTGCTTCCCTGGCGTTGTGACGCTCAAGTAGCGAAACAGGTGATCTCTACACTCAACAGGGTTGGTTCAAAGGACAGGCACATCGAAAGCTACAAAATGCCGTTTCTGATCGACCCGCGAAAATACACGGACAACGATATCTCTTGGGAAGACGTTTGGCCGAAAGACAAGCAGACGAACGCATATGTGAGCCTTGGCAAAAGGAACGGGCAAACAACCGCGCTTGAAGGGCCAATTCCATATCGCTTTGGTGGTGGCAAATTGCTGAGTGCAGATACGCTGCCTGACGTTTTGCCTGGGCGGTGGAGCAGAAATATGTTCGTGAGTGAACGGGTTAAGCAGGCTATCTGCGCGCTTGACCGTGTGAGCCACAATTTCATCCCGCTTGAGTTGGACGTAAAAGGCACAATACTCAAGGACACGCATTTTCTATTTACGACCGGGGACCTTACTGACGCGATCATCGCGGAAAAGTCTGACGTCCTACCAAACTATGTTGAATCAACGGGAAAACTTGGATTCTATTCTACGCCATCCAAGCCACAAATTGTTTGGAAACAAACGGAAATTGAGGGACGCGCGATTTGGGTTGATCGATATCTTTCATCTCAGTTCTTTATTTCAGGTGACCTCTTGCAGATGTTGAAGGATTTAGGTGCGGGTCGCTTCCAAGCCATCCCTTCGTTTGCAGAGTAAGGTAACGCGCACCGCATAGCCACGTTAGGTCGGGTGGCTGACGCCTGTGCCTAAGGGTCCAAGTAGGGCAACTTGATAAGATACGCGAACAAAACAGAGCTAGCTTGAACATCAGCTGTTGGCTGGCAACCACAAATCACAGACTTCGTTAAACCAACTTCGCGGTCGATTGCGGACATTCAAAATTAATTTACGTAAGGCAGCTCTGTCCGCAGACTCCCAGTTGGTTGTCGGCTCGATTTTGCATCCGCAGCGAACGGCAGGTTTGACGGGCTGCACCGCGGCATCTTATGCCCCAAACGGAAGGCGGCTTTGGGCCGTCAGGTATCAAGTCGCTGCAGGTAGGTTTCCTGCTCTTCGTACTCTATTTGTGTCCACTCATCGGCGTCTTGAAACGATGGATAAGCAGTATTTCGCTTCGGCCCAATCGATCGAATGAGTAACGCTTCAAGATCACCGATCGTCGTGTTGGTGTCGTCCGTCAAGTCTTCTAGAGGCTTATCTAGTTCCAAAATACCGGTTTTCGGACTTGGCCTGCCGATAGGATGAAAACCGAACCACGAGAAACGATCCCACGTATCAGCCAAATGATCGTCCAAGTGGTCTTTAAGGCGTTTTCCAAGTCCCTGTGCTCTTGTCAGACCGACGTAAGACGGCCCGTACTCATCGTAAAGTATGTAAATTCCTTGCTGAAATCGGAAGTCAGCAATCTTGATGGTGCCCCGATTAGCGCCTTTCCTGCCCAAGAGGCGAAAACTATTTCGATGCCCTTGTCCAGGGTTCCAGTCTATTTCGCTTTGCCTCCAAAACAACCCAAAGCTCGTGACTTTCATGGAGGTGACTCTCTCTTGCAGCACAAATCATTTAGTTGAAAATTACCAGCAAGTCAGAACATGTGTCAAAAGCGGTGTCTGCTTTGGTGAAGCTGCAATGCAGCAACGGTTATCAACGCAGACGGCAGCTCTGGGCCGTCCTCGGCACCATGGTTCGAGACCTGAGGTGGGATGCTGCGCTGCCCCCGAAGACGGCATTGAGCCAATAGTCACCGATGCTGCAATCTGCATAAATGTCGGTAGTAACGCTTAAACACGCCGTTCACCTGCTAAGATCCGTTTGGCGAACATCGAAGCCGCAATAAAAAAGACAGGTATTAAATCGGGCGCAGAAAAAAGCTCAGTATAAGCCGTGCCTCAGTCTATCGAATCTAGAGAAGTAGCGAATGCACCCTTGGTCTCAGATAAATTCAAGACATCTATTTGTTTTCGGTCGCTTCCAAAATGTCCGTATGAAGCAGCTAAATGTAGAGCTTCACACTCCAGCTTGGTTAAGAAAACCCAGTTGCAACAAATAGAAAACAAGAGCCACCAGCGATGCAACCGTTGAAACTGAAGCAACTGCGACCCAAGCAATATGAGATTCAGACGGAAACGAGTTACGCAATCCATCGATCTCGTTTTGGATGTCTGCCAACCTCAACTCGAGTATAGAAATTCGAGTTTGATGAGGGTCAGAGTCCGCTCCCACTGCTCCGATATGATTCAGGCGAGCAACCAGATCAGATGGGCTACCTTGCATGTACGCTGCAGTAGCTCTGAGATAGTTGTAATCAGCCTCAGGCAAAGAATTTTTTAGCTGCAACCAGACGTGATCTGGAACAGTTGTTTTGTTGTTAAATCTGGCTCCTCGGCCACGAACCAAAAAGAACAGCGTAGCTGCCGACACAGCCAGCGCCAAAAGGGATATCCAAAGCTGCATCAAAGAAATCCCTTAGATTTCAAAAGTGAAATCAGATCATCTCGAGAAAAGGTGCAGCTAACAATCTCCTCGAATTGTGATTGGTCAAGAAGCAGAGACTTGCGAAACTTATGGAGCGAGGGACCGTGCAATCCTTTTCTGCCTTTCGAGTAGTGTACAGGCAGAATTTTTTTTCCGTCTTCTACTAAGAAGCCTCGTATGTGATGCGTACTGGAAACCGTCTCGATCTTAAGTTTCCGAAAAAGCGCTTCCAGGTCCCGCGACTTGAGGTCTCTTATCATCTAAATAGCGCACCGATAAAATTTGACAACATTCGAACATACGGACCCATCTCTGTTTCTGGGTCAAGATCTGCCAAGTCCGTATGGTAGCCCTGAATGAGATCAACCAAATTCTCTTTTGCCTGATCGGCTGTGGCACCTTCAGAAAAAAGATACGGTTGTCCAACGACTTCCATATTCACACCGCCGTCATGGACTTTTGTCCAGATAGGTATCGCTTTCCGGATTTGATCGTTCACTGTGGGGAGCAACAGATTGAGTGTATAGCCTGCGTCTCTGATCTGTTGCACTTCTTCGTCATCATCATAACTGATCAATGTTTCAATCGCCACGACTGGAGCTGATACTCTATCACCTCGGTCGGTTACAGATGCGTACGCTTCAACAAGTAAGTCGCCCAGCCGAGTCCCACGATCACGCTCAGACGCTCGCGCAATCCAGTCTTCAAACCGCTGATCAAGCTCTTCGCCGACCATTCCCCTATCAACCATATCGTCAAAAACCGAACGCTCATCGCTCGAGATTTCGTCATCGGCAAAGTGGCTTGAATACCCTGCTACATAGGCAGGATAACCCGATTGCTTCAACCATCGGGCAACGTCGATCCCGCCTTTGTTATGGGCTTTTGTGGCCTTAGGACTTTGGCTAAGGTCGATGTCCGCGATCACCAAATCAAAATGTGGCAAAGTGCGCATCGCGTGTACCGCACTATCGGGGTCGGCAACTCCAACCACCGGTCCGCAACCGAAAACTGACAGCAGAGTCTTCTTGGCCTTTAGGTTTTTCGCATTGTCTTCAATGAGTAGTACCGAAACGGTCATACGGTTACTTTCTTGGGAATTTCAATCTCAAACACGGTCTTACTTCGGTACTCAAGTAAGTTCAACTGTCCGCCTTGACCCTCAATGATGCGCCTAGATACGAACATACCCCACCCGCTACCGTTTTTGCCCTTGGTTGTTAAGTCTTTTTGGAATACCAGTTCTTCAACTGGCGTCACGTGATCGTCCGCAACTTGCCTTAACTTGGCGACGTTTATTCCACCTGCATTGTCTTCATACCTAATTCTAATAGTCTTCGCATTCTCTTGAAAGTCATGCAGCCGTCCAACAGCCCGGCGATTTCCTAATTTGCGTTGTTCAGCGAACGCATCGACGGAATTGAGGATAAGGTTAAGAAATACTTGAACAATATGATCTGGAAAACAAAGTATCTCACTTTCTTTGGTAGCCTCCCAATGCACGTCAATCCGGTGCTTAATGATGCGACCTAAAAGTTGTGATTTTGCACGCTCAAAGAGCTTGGACATTCGGACGTTTGATAGTTCTTTTGCGGGCGGTCTAATTGCAGCCTTTATATCATCCAACGACTTGAAGCACGATCCAATCGCAGCGTCACACTCTGCTATATGTTCACTGATTGCATCCTGCGTCTGCCGGTTTGTAGCACCGGAATTAACGCGTCGGATCACGGACACATAGGTTTTTAAGGTGTCCAAGTCAGCCTTTGCAGAGTGACGAGCGGCTTGCGCTACCTCAACGGCGGTGAGCATCTGGGCATCTCGAACGTCCCTCTGCAACCTATCTCCAGCCTGAGCGGATGCGTTAAAATTCGACACCGATACGCCAATGGAATTGGCAAGGTTAAGGAACCCCGATGTCTCAATTGATGAAAACTCATAATCTTCAGGCATCGCGAAAGACAGCATCCCGATAGCCGAATTGCCCACGATTACGGGACAGAAAACAGCGGCTTTCACCCCTCGTTGCATCGGTTGCCGAAAGAATGAATGTTCAAAATGTTCCGGTGTTAGAACAAACGGCGTGGTGCCGGTAAGACAGTCTTCAACACCCGGAACTTGTGTAATGTCTCTTATATCCCACTCCCCCTTTGAAAAGACATTATCATTCCAGTCGTTCCAGAAGAACATTGTGCGCAAACGCCCATCTTCCAAAAGCCGAAACGCTCCCGCAGGCATCTGACTACTTTCACGGGTCAAGAGCTGTAAGTCTTCGTAGAAACTTGTCTCATCCTGTTGGAAGTTCACGGGCTGGCCCGAGCGTTTGAACATCTCAAAACAGAAGTCACGTTCCGCGAGAAGAACAATGAGCTTTACTAAATCAACCGCTTCATTGCTGTGGACCGGTACGCCCTCGTCAACAACAAGAGCGCCACACATAAAGTTCCCTTTGAACGAACGCAGTATCTGGCACTTGTTGATTGCCGCCAACTCGTGCGGATACTTCTTCGGCCCTATTGAGGCGATCAACCGATGTTTAGCAGTCAAACGATCATGCAGATACAAAGCTGCCGACTCGCTCTTCAATGAGTCGACAGCAAATTGACAAATCAGGCGGCTCGATACGTCAGTCTTACTGCCCTCAATAACTCTCGAAAATAATCTAGAAAAGTTACCTGCCACATCCATCCCCTCTCAGTACCGTATATGACTCAAAAAACCAAGCTGAGTCGCGCAACTACTGACGGAGTGTTGCATTGGGGTTTGTCAACTCATTAAGATACCTCCGCCTGCGTTACTTGCAGCAATTTGGGATTGGTGTCGCCGAATTTAGACAGATGCACTCGACAGTCCGCCAATCGTTTGTGCGATCTCGATATGTTTCTGTATGTATTTGCCGGTAGATAGGTATTTGTATCGTTTTAGTTCAAATACTTACAAGACTATTTGTCCAATCCATCATCCGACGGATCAAGGATCGGTCTTGAACATGCAGATGCGAGGACGATCAATGTCGCTTGTCAAGCGGTAGCAGCCGTTCGAGTTTACGTTGTTGATGGCGGCTTGGTCCCGCGATCTGTAAGTTCGTCGCGCGCTTGATTTTGCTCTTGCAGCGAATGGCCGCTTCGACGGGCCGCAACGCAGCGATGCAAACACCTGGCCAACGGCTGCTTTGGGCCGTTCGTCACGCTGATACCTGAGCTGAGCGGCTAGGATGCTGCCACTGATCCTACGGCAGTTCTGAGCCCAAAGTGCAATGCTCTTACGTAACAGCGAATGTCCACTTCACTTGGCCAAGAGACGAGGCGGTTGACTTTAAGTGTATATGCACGTACATGTATGCTATGACTTATACGTTCTCAGATTTCAGCACGCTTTGCGCTTGTCAGGCGCTCCGCCAAGCGGCGCGCAAGGTTTCACGGCGGTATGATGCGGCTTTGCGTCCAGTGCATTTGAGTGCGGGCCAATTCACCACGCTCGCGGCGTTGCTGCGCCCGGATCCTGTTTCGATCTCGATACTGGCTGAACAACTTGGCATGGATCGCACCACTCTGACCCGTGACCTAAAGCCACTCGAACGACGCGAACTTGTGACATCTCAAAGCGGTACCGAAGATGCGCGGGTAAGACAGGTCGCTTTGACCAATGCGGGCCGCGATCTTCTCATGGAAGCCATTCCCTTGTGGGAGGTGGCGCAGAGACAAACAAAGAAAGAAATGTCTGACGTGGATTGGCGTGAACTCCGCAACGACCTCATACTACTCACCGAATGACTGCAGCTGTAAACAAAACTTTAGCTAAATGAGTGCATATACACTGAAAGGAAAGAACATGACATATGCTGACCCATCATTGACTGCAAAATCTGATCCCGGCCTCGGCAGGATCGTCGCTGCAACACTATTTCTATGGGCGGGTGCCGTGGCCTGGGCAAGCAGTTCAGGAGTCTTTGTATCCTTCCCGCTGCCGTTCTTCGCAGGCATTGTGGCCACGTTGCTGATCGCGACCGTAAGCCTATACGTCGTGAATTCGCGCCTTAAAGCCGGTGTCGAAAGATTTGGACTGCGAAAACTAACAGCACTGCACGTGTGGCGTATCCCTGCGGCTGTTGCTTTTTATTACTACGGTTCGCACGGGCTACTTCCACCAACCTTCGTCGTTCTCGCAGGGACCGGCGACTTGATCGCCGGGGTTTTTGCGCTTTACGTAGTAACTGCGAAGCCTACGAGTAAAAGCGCCTATTGGGGCTTTCATTTGATCGGCATGGCAGACTTCATTGTGGCCGTCGGTACCGGTCTGACATTCTCCTTGATGTCGGACGCCCAGATGGAGACGATTGCGCTCTTCCCACTTGCTTTGATCCCTCTGTTTGGCGTGACACTCTCAGGAGCCACGCACATTGCGGCGTTCGATCTGCTCCGAAAAGACAAAGGATTACCCAAGGCAGCAGGCACTCAAAGATGAACAGTATGTCTGCCAACCTGAAGGTCGGAAGGTCGCTGATGCGGCCTTCCTTCTTGGACCCATTCTCAAAAGCGGGCGTTCCATCGACATCGGTCAAGGCGCGCCTCGGCCCGCGGAGCAGTCATCCATCTTGTGTAAGATCAAGCGGTAGTAGCGAATGTCCGAAATGCGGGCTGTGGCGGCAGCATCTGAACAAAAGCCTGACAGTCCGGTTTGGGCCGATGCATGGCTTTGCAATCTAAATTACAAATACGCTCGCTTCGCCATTTAATTTACGGGCAGCCTAATTTCCGCAAGCATTGACGACATTCCATAAGACCTCATGCGATCCCCTCTGCTGAAAGCTTTTTCGCCATCAACGCAATAAACTCGCGTGATGCAGCCGGTTGAAAAGGCGTTGGAGACCAAATGGCGTGAATTGGAAATCCTTCGAAACGCGCTTTTGCCAGCAACTCTACAACGCTACCCTCCCTCAAATCGTCGCGAAACGCCCATAGTGGTCCGAGATGCGCGCCGCGACCGGCTAGAACAGCGTCGCGCACAGCCGCCATAGAATTAACCGCGTAATGACAAGGCATCCGCAATTCCTGCTGCATCCCTTCCCACTCAAAGCTCGAGCGCATTTCGGTCCGTCCGGTCTGGTAGGAGACGATGTTGATGCCGCCGAGATCTCCGGGGGAGAGCACATTTGCAGCGATGTCGGGGGCGGCCACCAGCACGCGGTGAGAGGTGCCGATCCGCCGCGCCTTCAATGCGCTGTCGCCGAGGGTGCCAATGCGGATGGCAACGTCAATGCCCTCGGCCAGAAGGTCCGCAAAGCCCGACCCAAGCTTCAGGTCGACGCTGAGGTCTGCATAGGCTTCTGACATGTCAGTCAGAACCGGGGCGACAAAACGTGCCCCGAAATCCGTCGGCGCAGCGACGCGCAAGCGCCCCTTTGGCACATCCTGACCGCCTGTCACCTCGGCAAGCAGTGCCGCGCGCGCCTCGCCCAAGCGCCGCAAGCCTTCTGCATAGCGGCTACCTGCCTCGGTCGGGGCGCAGGCGCGGGTGGTGCGGTTCAGCAGTTTGACGCCAAGCTGCGCTTCAAGCGCTGCGAGACGGCGGCTGACCCGACTGGGGTCAAGGCCAGCAACTTGGGCCGCTGAGCGGAAGCTGCCTCCGTCGACGACGGCGAGGAACAATTCATCATCATTCATTGATGCGTTTTCCGCAATTCTGATTGGCCAATTCATCTAATACCGGATGAATGCCGCATCCGCTATCTCTTTTCCACAGAAGGACGAAACACCTTCTCGGAACAACCAAACGAAAGGAAGCAGCGATGTGCAGGTTCCTGATCCCGCAGCGCGGCGCGCTGGCCGGCAACGCCAGACAGGATGATGTTCTGGCAGGTCTGGGCGCGAGTGAGCGGCTGAGCCACTTGGCGCTGCTCACCTTCTGTCTCCGTTCTGTGAATTTTCACAGTCCACCCCAACAGCGCCTCCAAGGCGCCGCACAAAGGAGAAAGACCCATGACATCGACCCCAAACACAACCGTACCCGCAGAGAAAATGTCGCGTCGCCAGATGTTGCGCGCAGGAACCATCGGTGCCGCCGCCGTTGCCGCGTCTTCGGTGATGACCGCGCGCCAGTCCATGGCGCAATCCGCGAGTGCAGAACGGGAGCTTGAAAGCAAAACTGCGTTCGTGACCGGTGGGGCCCGCGGCATTGGGCTTGCCTCGGCCGAAGAATTTGCAAAGGCCGGTGCCAACGTCGTCTTGTTCGACATCGCGTCAACGCGCATGCCTCATGTCAATTATGCCTTGCCCAGCCCCGCTGACCTTGCTGCGGCGCAAGTGCGGATCGAGGCGCTTGGCGCACAGTGCATGACCTACCAGGGTGATGTGCGCAATCTGGAGGATCAGCAGGCCGCCATGCGCCAGGCCGCAGACCGCTTCGGCAGCATCGACATCGTACTCGCCAACGCTGGCGTCGGCCACGCAGGCGCAATCGAGGATGTGACGGCAGGCGAAATCTCGACGCTGTATGAGGTCAATGTCGGCGGCTACATGAAGACGACACAAGCCGCCTTGCCACATCTGCGCGCCGCTGGTGGGGGCCGAATCATCTATATCTCTTCCGGTCTTTCGCGCACAGGCAATGGCATTTTTGGCTCTTACGGCGCGACAAAATGGGCCGTGAACGGCTTTGCCAAAAGTGCAGCGCTGGCTTACGGGCGCGAAAACATCATGTGCAACGTGGTGGCACCCGGGCTGGTGCGCACACCTTTCGCCGACAATGAGGCGGTTCTGCGGGCAGTTCTGCCGACCGCAGAGAACCCGACCTTTGGCGACGTGTCAGCAGCGATCGCATCTGGCAGCACGCTCGGCATCGGCCACCACGAGGTCGAGGATATCGCAAAAGCGGTCATGTGGTTTGCAAGCGATGCGACCAAACGCATGACGGGTGAGGTCATGGACGTCAGCTATGGCGACGCTGCCCGCAGCGTCGGCTGAACCAAATCAGAGTGCCTCGCCGGTATGGGCGGGGCACTCAGGACCAAACGGATCGAATATTATGTGGAACGAAGCAATCAAGACAGGCGGCGTTGCCGTCATCACAGGGGGCGCAAGTGGCGTCGGTTTGGCAATGGCAAGGCAGTGTGCAATGCGCGGTCTGTCCGTTGTTCTGGCCGACACGTCGGACAGAGAAATGACAAAGGCGGCGCGCACTTTGTCTGGGCTGGGCACCGATATCCAGACAGTCAAAACGGATGTCTGTGATGCTCGTGCGGTTCAAAAACTGGCGGACATCGCGTTTGAAACCGGACCTGTGGCGGTGCTGATGAACAATGCAGGTATCGCGCGGCCAACAAAGAGCTGGGATAACCCCGACAACTGGCGGCGCATGCTAGAGGTCAACTTGTTCGGGGTTCTTTACGGTGTGCAGGCGTTTCTACCCCGAATGATTGAAGCGGACCGGCCTGCCGTTGTCATCAACACAGGCTCGAAACAAGGTATCACGACACCCCCCGGCAATCCCGGTTACAACGTGTCCAAGGCGGGTCTGAAGGTGATGACAGAAATGCTGGCGCATGAGTTGCTTGCCGCAAAAGCACCGATGTCAGCGCATCTGTTCGTACCGGGCTTTACCTACACCGGCATGATATCTTCATGGCTTCCAGAAAAACCCGATGCGGCTTGGACCTCGGACGAAACCGTATCCTATTTGGTTGAACGGCTGGACAGAGGGGACTTTTACATCCTGTGCCCGGACAACGAGGTCACGTCAGAAATAGATTGCAAACGCGTTGCCTGGGCCGCTCAGGACATCATCGAAAACCGCCCTGCTTTGTCCCGATGGCATCCAGATTTTGCCGAGAGGTTCGCGGCGTTTGAGAAGACGGTCCCCAACGTCGAAAAGTCCGAGGTTTTCAACTGAGCACCAATTAGCACATGCTCTAGGTCACCCGATCTGAAAAACGGGTAGCTCAAATTTTTCGAAGAGGCTGACTTCTACGCACCATCCGGATCGATTAGGTCAGTCTGGATCCATTCCTGGTTCAGGTGAATGTCAGTGCTTTCAAGCCGGCCGGGGCCCAGGTTTTCATATTTGTGAGGAACCGCAGCGGGCCCCATCAGCACGTCACCTTCTTCAGCGTCTATGACCTGATTGCCTATAGTGAAACGTGCCCGCCCTTTGCGGATGATGAATATCTCGTCGTAGGGGTGGCTGTGCCAAGATGGCCCAACCCCGACTTCGTCAGTCGCAAAAAACAGAATCGTGACATCGGAGTTTAGGTCTGCGCCTTCCACCTTCCCACGCCAATCGTCACCTTTCGATTTCCAGTGTTCGTGCGGAACGTGCGTTGCTTTCTTCTGTTCTTTCATTCTTCAGCTCATTTTGTCTTGGACAGGTACAATGCCGAATGCCTCAATTTCGACAAGCATATCGGGGTCAGTGCCCAATTGTTGAAGCGGCACGATGGTGCACGTCGGTGCAAGCCTGTCGCCGAACGCCGTCTTCACGGCGTCAATTAGCACCGCATGTTTGGTTCTGTCGTGATCTACGATGTAAACAGTCAGTTTTGCGACACCACCGATGTCGCCACCAGCAGCCTGCATGGCCTTTCCAATGCTTGATAGGGCCGCCGCTGTTTGGTCAGTGAAGTCTCCTTTGTCGGCACCTCCGGACTGACCCGCTACCCAAACGACCTGTGCGCCCGGCGGCGCAATCGCAAGATGCGAAAATGCAAGGTGTGACGGATCAAACATGCCATCGGGGTTCACAATTTTTAGCCCTGTTTTTGCATCCGTGCTTGAGGTCATGTCACGATCCTTTCTATTGTGCTGAAACCTTCTGACCGCCCATAGCAACAAGAACGATCCCCACCGCGATAAGTGCTGATCCGGCAATCAGGCCGTCCGGCGCGTTCTCTCCCAGAAGCATGATTGCGACCGGAACACCGATTACTGCGCCGACTCCGCCCAACAGGCTGAGAAGCACTGGTCCGCCGTATTTTTGCAATACAAACATAAGCAGGAACTGCGCTGCAAATATGGCCGCCTGCACACCGATCAGCAGTATCGGTTGTGCTGTGTCTGTTGGGACCGACACGGAGAAGTCGGGGAGGAGCGCCGTAGCGAAGAGCATTGCTGCTGCGGCGATAAGCATCCCAGGGGCGAGTGCATCCGCTGTTTCGCCTTTGGGCCAGCGCAGGGTTCTGTAGAGATTGCCAATGGCTAGCATCACCGGCCCGAGCAATGTCAAAAGGATCCAAAAAACTGGGGCATCTGGTGCGCTAAGCTGGCTGACTGCAAGAAATCCTGCTCCAAGCAGCGCTGCCACCACCCCGAGCGCACGACGCCAATCAAAATTCTCCATCTTGAGGGCGAGCGCACCGACGTAGGTCAATAAAGGGGGTAAAGTGATTGCTAAAGTTACAAAGCTTGCCCCCACATGGGGGACTGCTGAGAAGAAGATAAGGTTGGAACCAGCCACGGTGACAAAAGCCGCGACTACGAAGTATTCGAACGTCCGGAAATTGAGTGTCGGCATGTGCCCACGGATGATCGCGAACAAGCTGAGAACGAGCGCGGCGCCAAGAATAGACCAAGAAAGAAAAGCAAGCGGGGATAGCCCTGCTTCCCCAGCGAGCTTTGCCATGTTGGTTGAAAGCCCCAAGCATGCGCCGGCTGCGACCAGGCTTGAAACCGGGACCAGCCATCGCCATTGGTTCGCTACCGCTACGGTATATGACAATGTCTGCTCCTGTTGGGTGAACCGCGGTGAATTCTAAACGGTGATTGGGTACACCACAGTGAACGACATGGAATCTAGTCTGTTCCATCACGAGTTCGTATGGTTGGCGGTGGGGTTGAGCCAGACGCTACTTTGCCTTGGCGTCGCATCACACCGAATGCTTCTGCCTGCCAGATAACTACGCAAGCGGGACCTCGACGCCGACGAGCTTGAAGAATGCAAACCCATCCCAACCCGAAGGCGAGATACTCACCAGCAGCAACACTACTAACCGTACGCAAAGACCGACGGCAAAAGGGCGCAGCAACCGATCAGTTCGGTTGGCTGCGCAACGCCCGTTTCGGAACGCGCAAGGGCATACACCTCTTTTCTTTGAGGAAGGGATTTATCATCGCTATCGGGTTTCACCCTGAATGACGCTTCGCCGTGCCGCTATCCGCTCTACCAAGTATCTGGTGAAGACGCGGACGCGCTCTGACGACTTAAGGTCAGGATGTGTTAGAACCCAGGCAGTCCGTTTGTAAGCTATTTCGCCTGGTGGGACGCGCTCCAAAACTGGGTCAAGATCACCGACGAGACAAGGCAAAAGTGCCATACCCAGCCCTTCTCGGGCGGCGGTTGCCTGGGCTGTGATATCTCCCATTCTCCAATGAACTGGACAATTCGGATGCGGCATCGACTTCACCCAAGTTGGATGTGTGTCATCGCCCGTCCAGCCTAACCACCGCGCGGTGGGTGTCGTGCCTTCGAAACTGTGTGATGCGATGTAGTCTGGTGTCGCATAGACAGCGTCGTGGAACTCGGGCAAACGACGCCCAAATAGCCAATCGTCGGGGTTCTCAGTGAAGCGGATCGCTACGTCCGCATCCCTTCGGCTCATGTCGCTCATCCCATACGAGGTGACGATCTCGACCTCGATTTTTGGATACAATTTCGCGAATGCGGCGAGATCGGTCATGAGTGGACTGTAGGCGAGTGCCGGTGGCAAGGTGAGCCGCACCTGTCCGGCTGGCTCACTGTCGCGCCCCATCACTGATCGCTCGAGCGAGAACATTTCTGTTTCGACCTCTTCGACATGTTGCAAGACGCGCTCTCCGACTTCGGTCAGCGCGAGGCCATGGCTTATTTTCTCGAAGAGTTTCGTGCCGAGATCCGCTTCGAGCTCGGCTAACCGCCGAGATACGGTCGAATGCCCCACACCGAGACTACGAGCGCCGCCTCGCAGCGATGACGCGCGTGCAACTGCGAGAAAGACTCTCAAACTCTCCCAATCAAACCTCTTTTCAGCAAATCTCATGTTTGTACCGTTTTTGGACCATCTCGCCCCGAAAACGCTCCGAGACACGCGAATAGGGTACAGCTAGTGTCCTGGCAACCGAAGCGGAAATTTCCAACGATGGAGGACGTCACCAATGGCGTATGTAGAGTCGTCGCAGATCATTAAGGCGCCCGTAGAGGACGTGTTTGCCGCGTGGAATGACTTTGGCAACATTGATCGGTTCAATCCCGCCATTGTTCGCAGCGAATTATTGGATGGTTCCACGCAAAGCGGGCAGGGCGCCGCGCGGCAATGCACGCTGTCGGATGGGAAGAATTACATCCGCGAAAAGGTCATCGAATGCGTGCCCAATCAACGGCTGGTCATCGATATTTACGAGGGCACCGTCCCTCTGAAGAGCGCCAAGGGCACACTTACTTTCAAAAGCCTCGGCTCTGAAAAGACAGAAGTGACAATGCGCCTTGAGTTCACGCCGAAATTCGGGCTGCTGGGAAAACTCATGATCCCAATGATGAAGCCTCAGTTCGGTAAGAACGTACGCGACATGTTGGCGGGAAATGCGGCATATGTTGAGCGGGGCGAGGTGGTGGTTCGTGCCTGAAAATCAGACTGTCCCGACGCCCGACTTTCTGGCCATGGTCCGCGCAGCCGAAGATCGCGCTGTCCATCCTGCAGTGTCGCTCGCGGCGCATACTATCCACAATCCAGTGGAACCAAGGCATTTTATGAGCCTGAAAAATTCGCCGTGGCGAGTAAGGGTCAAGAGCCGTGGCAAGACACTGGCTGTCACAGATGACGCTCTCATCTGTCTTGAAGTCGGCAAAGAGATGTATCTGCCGATTTACTACATCCCATTGGCTGATGTTGAGGCCACGCTGCACCCATTCAAGCGTTCAACGCATTGCCCGTTGAAGGGGGACGCAAGCTACCACGCACTCTCAGTCGGAGAGGACCCAATCGCCTGGAGCTACGATGCTCCTTTCGATTACGCGGCGCGCCTCGCGGGGCGCATAGCTTTTGACCACCGGCAGGTCAGTTTCGAAACCGAATTGGCTTGAATCAAAACACAAATCCTCTCCAAGCAACAGAGTGATGTCGCTTTCGGAAGAGGTGAGAACAGACCCAAAACGTACATCTAGGAGGAAACCAACATGGGAATTCTGCACAAAACAACCACTGCATTGGCTTTCGCGGCATTTGTCTCTCCGGCCTTTGCAGAAGGCCGGATTGATACATTTACCATCAACGCCGGCCAACTCGTTCAGGCCATCTATTTGAACGACGCTGGCGCTGCGTCGCAGCTTGGCGCTCTTGAAGCCGCTATTGGTGAGGCTGGAGGCGAGCATCTGACAAACCTTGAGGTCATTCAGAACGAAAGCCAAGACCACGACATGACCCATGTTGTCCTCTTGCAATGGGCTGATCCGTCGGGTCGTGCCGCATTAGAGGCGTCTGATGCCTGGGCCAGCGTGTCAGACTCCGTCGGCAGCCTTGGCTTCTTTGGCGCACAGCAAGACACGCCCGTCGAATTGCATGAAGATAAGATTTACGATGGGACCCACGCATGGACGATTGCTGAGTCACCAGAGCAGATGGCAGTCGTACAGCAAGTCTTGGGTGTTTACTTCAGATCCATTGGTCCAGTCTTGCAAGAGTATCAGATCGGTACCAAGGCGTTTATGGGGTCAGCTCCTGGCATGGATGGTGGCGACTTCGACGTCTATGCACCACAAATCTTTGGTCTCTTCGAATGGCAAAAGCTGGAAGACGTGGAGCGCTTCCGCAATGACGAGCGCTGGCTTGAACATGTCGATATCCGCAATGCGACCTTCAAGCGCGACGAGGACACGTATTTTAGTCGTGTGATCTTCGAATAAGTGTTTGGAAGCGCGCTGGCGGCCTGAGCGGGTCGCCGGCGTTCATTTCATTTCAATTTGAAGGAAAAGAGCCATGCGTCTTATGATCTTCGCTCTGACAGGTTTTCTTGTTCTCATCTCGTTAGGGATTGGCGGTGCCTATTTTGTGCTGGGTATCGAGTTCCTGGTGTTGGCCGGCGGGTTCTCATTCGTGGCTCTAGATGGGCAGATTGAATACGCAGCAATCGACAACACACTTCGGTTCATGGCTGGCTTATGGATCATGCTTGGTGTCGGACTTGCGTATTGCCTTCGGGATTTGGAGGCACGAGGAGCAATCCTGACCACCCTATTGCTGGGCTTTGTTCTTGGTGGGGTCGGGAGGTTGCTGAGCGCATTTCAGTTTGGAATGCCGGAGGCGATGATTGTTCCGACGGTCATCGAGTTTGTCATCCCGCCAATCATACTTTTGTTGAACGCCCGGATCTCCAAGACGTTGCGTGTTCGCGCGTAGCCAACCCCTCGGACACAAAACTCCATCTTACACCGCCCTGCTAGCTCTACCGCGGGGAGGCAATTCTACACACGATTTCGCTCACAAACTTAGAGGATCTCCACATGCTGAAGACAATTCTGGCGCTTGGAACGACAGCACTCATCTCTGCCATTACACTTTCTGGTGGCGCGATCGCACAGCAAACGCCCGACTTTGGATGCGCACCGGAACCTGCGTCCGCCGAAGTCCGGTATGAGAGTAAATTTGTCGAAGTATTGGGTGCGAACATGCACTACTACGAGGCTGGTCCCTCCGATCGCCCCGTCGTCCTTCTGCTGCACGGTCTGCCGGTCAGCGCCTATTTTTGGCGCAATGTCATGCCACATCTTGAAAGCAATTCGCGCGTTATCGCACTTGACCATATCGGATTTGGAAAGTCTGATCGCCCTGCCGGGTTCGACTATTCGCTACAAGATCACATTGATCACATAGGCGGCTTTGTTGACGCATTGGGATTGGAAGACATCGTTGTGGTAGGCCAAGATCTTGGCTCGATGTCAGGTATGATCTGGGCCCAGCAGAATGCTGAAAAGATCCGGGCTGTCGCATTTGTAGAAGGTCTGATTCCACCGCTCTTGCCGGTGCGGGCTGAAACGACACCCGAGCAGTTGCTAGGAATTTGGCAGGCGACACGTAACCCGCCCATGGCTCAGCAAATGTTTGTCGATGGGAATTTCTTCATCGACCAGGCGTTGCCTTCGCTTACGGCCTGCCCGATGGCGGATGAAGTAATGGCGACCTACGCTGCTTCTTGGTCTGATCCTGATGATCGGCCTATTCTCTTCGCGACGCCGGCCGAGTTGCCGATTGACGGCCAACCCCCAAAATACGAACCGACAATTGCCGCCTACGTTGAGTGGTTGACAACCGCGACAACCCCGAAGCTGCTCGTACAAGCAACACCCGGTGTGTTGATGCCAGAAGCATTGGTCAAGCAAGCCGCTCAAATGATGCCCAACAGCGCCGTCGCAGAGATCGGCGGCGGTCTGCACTTCCTGGCTGAGTCCAAACCCGACGCCTTGGGCGAAGCTCTTAACAACTGGATCAACGAACTGCCATCGAACTAGTTTCAGCGGAGGATAGCACATGAAACGAGCGATCTTGGCTCTCGCTAGCCTTGCAGCAATCGCTGCAGCGAGCACACACGCCCAAGAACAGAACACTGTGTCGCCCGATTTCCCCTATGAGATGGCACAGGTTTCTGTGGGTGGATCGAAGATCGCCTATGTTGATGAGGGCGAAGGACCGGTTGTTTTGTTCATTCACGGCAATCCGACATCGTCTTATCTCTGGCGAAACGTTATCCCCCATGTCTCAGACAATCACAGGGCAATTGCTCTCGATCTGATTGGAATGGGGGCAAGCGCTAAGCCGGACATCGGTTACACGTTCCAAGACCACTATTCGTATGTCGAGGGTTTCATCGATGCACTTAATCTAGCCGACATCACCCTGGTTTTGCACGATTGGGGCGGTAGTCTTGGCGGACTCTACGCTGCTCGAAACTCCGAGAACATCCGCGCGATTGTGATGATGGAAGCAGCAGCGCCGCCTGCCTTGCCGGTACCAACGTGGGACATGGTCCCTGACCCCGAAGTGCGGGCCACGTTTCAAGCATTTCGCGATCCGGTCCAGGGACCGCAGATCATCCAAGAACAGAACATGTTCGTTGAAGGTTTCCTGCCGTCAGCCGTACTGCGCGAGCTTGGCGACGCAGAGATGGGTGCCTATCGCGCGCCCTTCCCAACACCCGAAAGCCGTTTGCCTGTTTATGTCTGGCCAAATGAAATTCCCATCGAGGGGGAGCCTGCGCGCAATGTCGCCGTGATGGCGGAAATCTCCGAATGGCTCACCAATTCCGAGCAACCCAAACTCGTGCTTTATGCCAATCCCGGCATGATCGTATCGCCCGAGACGGCCGCCTTCATTGCAGAGACCTACAGCAATGTTGAGACCCGCTACGTCGGTCCCGGCCTGCATTACATTCAGGAAGACCACCCGGACGTGATCGGCCGCAACATTTCTGACTGGCTGCGCGACCGGGTCGGAGAGTGATGCCGTGGATTTCGGCGAAATACATACTCGGATCGTTAATCGCGCAACGCTACGCCATCGGGAATGCCTCTGCCCGCGCTTGACGGCCTTCGAAAGAGATCAGAAGCGACGCCGTTCGGAAACCTGTGGCCGCGACGATAGGTATCTTGCGGCGATGGTTCGCGCGATCTTCCAGGCCGGGTTTCAGTGGCAGATCATCGATCGCAAGTGGCCCGACTTCGAGCGTGCGTTTCACCGCTTCGATATAGGGCGCAACGCCATGATGTCAGACGAAGACTTCGACGGACTTCTCCGGGATCGCACCATCGTACGCCATGGCGCGAAGATCGCCGCGGTCAATCGAAACGCTATCTTTCTAAGTGACCTCGCTCAGGAACACGGGTCGGCGGCCACGCTTTTCGAGAGTTGGCCGAAGCACGATCTGATTGGCCTCATCCGACTACTCAGAAAGCGTGGAACGCGGCTTGGAGGGAGCACCTGCTTCAATGCCCTCCGCTCTGCGGGCATCGACACCTTTGTGCCTTGGACAGACGTCGCGGCTGGGCTGACCGACCTCGACGCCATCGACGGCCAGCTGACGAGCCTCGGTGATCTTACGGCAGCCGCAACTTTCTTTGCCAACTGGTCCGACGCATCGGGCCAGTCCATCGCGCAGCTCAGCCAGCTTCTCGCGCTGAGCATTGGGCCAATAACGACACCGAATGACCACTCACAGACACAAAAGGAGATCACCCATGTCTGACCAGAAACCTGTCTACGCCTTCGTCCAGATGGACGTCACCGATCCCGAACGCTTTCTGCCGGAATATGCGATGCCACTCATCGGGCAGTTCATGGAGCGTGGTATTCAGCCGCTGGCGGCGACGCCTGAACCAGATGTGATTGAGGGCAGCTACGACCGTTCCAATACAGTGATTATCAAGTTCCCCGATCGAGCGACATTCGATGATTGGTACAATTCCGACGACTATGCGCCCCTGAAAGCGAAACGCGCCGAGCTGTCGGATCAGGCGAGCACCGTCATGCTGGTCCTGCCTGAGTTTGAGATTCCAGCCTGAGGAGAGACCCGTGAAAGCAGTAATTATACGAGATTGTGGCGACACAAGCGTATTCGAGACCGCTGAGATTGACACACCAAAGGCGGGCGAAGGGCAGGTCGTGATTGAGGTCAAGGCGACCTCTGTTAACCCGGTTGACTGGAAGATGCGCAACGGGTTCGGGCGCTTCCTGATCGGTGATTTTCCGGCGGTCCTGCATCCGGACTGTGCCGGGGTTGTCAGCGAAGTCGGCTCTGGTGTCACAGGCTTTGCGATTGGCGACGAGATATACAGCTTTGCGACCGGTCTGATGGGCAAGCCAGGTGCGCTGGCCGAGTACATGGCGGCCGACGCACGCATGGTTGCAAAAAAGCCAGCTTCGCTTTCGTTTGAAGAAGCGGCGACGCTACCGCTTGTCTGGACAACAGCCAGTTTCGCGCTGACGGAACGCACGAAGATCAAACCCGGGTCCTCGTTGCTGATACAGGGCGGTACTGGAGGTGTGGGGTTCGTGGCCTTACAACTTGCAGCGGCAAAGCTTGACGTGGACCTTTATGCGACTTGCGGAACAGACGAGAAATGCCGGATCGCTGAGAGCCTCGGAGCCAAAAAGGCCTTCAACTACAAAACTACCTCACCTGAAGAAATGTCTGCCGAGGCAACGGATGGCAAAGGATTCGATGTCATCTTCAATACCGTCGGCGAAGAGGCGATCGACAGCTCCGTGGCCGCGTGTGGCTTCGGGAGCCGGATTATCGATATCAACGGCACATTCCCGACTCCGCCAAACGCCTTCCAGTTCCACCAGATGTCCTTCCTGAGCGTCTTTGCGGGTCACCCGATCACACACGGTATCAATCAGGAAAAAGTCGGTGAATTCCTGCGTAGTCTGACCGAATTGGTCGATGCGGGGAAGGTCAAACCTCTGCTGGACGAGAAACGGTTCACCTTCGCGAATATCGGTGAGGCGCATGACTATCAGGAAACCGGCAGTCCAACTGGCAAGGTCGCTGTCTCGGCGACCTGGTGATCTGAGACCCAGCAAAAACCATGAAGGGGCGGGGTGTATCCTTCGCGCCTTTAATCGAGAATTTTTGCTGGAAGCGTTGCGCCACATGATTGTTCGGGACAGTTGATATCTAAGCGGATTGTGTAGTTGCAGCGAATGTCTCCTTCCACGGACCAAACTGCAGCAATGACTTCCTACATTGAACGGCAGCTATGGGCCGTACGCAATGGCGCGGCGCATCTAACTCATCGTCGCATCATGTGCAGAGGTTAGTCAAATTTCTCCCGACAGCCTAAAAACCTCGACGGGTTCGCGGATCCCTTTCAAAGTAAGTTCCCCACAGGTCTCGACGGGAAGAGTATCCTCGACAGCAATTCCGGCCCGTGTGCTGAGCAGGATTTCACCGTCGATAGCTTCATCGCACAGCCGCGATGCAAGATTGATAGCAGTGCCGGACGCAGTGTAATCAAACCTCCCTTCAAACCCGACAAGGCCAACCGTGGCATACCCGAGCGAGACGCCAACACCAAAACCAAGGCGGTGACCAAGGCGCTTCCAACCCTTACACAGCTCAGCCATCCGCGCACGCATTGCAACAGCAAGCCGCACAGCGTCCCCCGCTGGATCATCACAAGGGACCGGGTCGTTGAACAGCACCATGACGCCGTCCCCCATGCGGAGATCAACACCCGCGCCATGCTCATTTATCAGTTTTCCCATCTCCTCATGGTAGGTCTGCAAGACCTCAATCGTCTCTTCGGGTTCTGCCGTTTCGCAGAACGCGGTGAAGCCGCGGATGTCGCAAAACAGGACACCCAATAATGCGCGGTGGCTTTGCAGCATCTTCTCAGAGCCCGACGACACAACAGTGTCCGCAACGGCGGCGGGAAGGAAACGTTTCAATCGTCCCATCCGCTCGATTTCAACAACCTGGGCGTCAACCTTGGCTTCCAGCGATGCGTTCAGCTTCTGAACCTCGGATGTCCTTGCCTGCAAGTCCCTGAATTGGCGCACATTCTCGAGCGCAATTGCGGCCTGTGCCGCAAAGGTTTCAACCAGCGCGATTTCGTCGGGCGTGTAGGGCTTCACCTCTTTGCGGAACAGGATCAGGACACCTTCGCCCCCTTCGGGTGTCATCAAGGGCACAAACAGATTGGTGCGGATACCGGTATCGTCGACAACGGAGGTATAGTGCGACACGCCACTGCGATACCCATCGGTGTCGGCCATATCCGCCACATGGACCATCTCACCCGACAGGATTGCCCTGGCCGCCATTGAGATATCAGGATCCATCGACACCTCACCATGCGCGTAGAGATCAAGCGTTGCCTGGCTGACACCCCGAGAGACGGCCATGCGTTGGTGCGTATCGCCCTTGGCCCCCAGCGTCAGTGCACCAGCGCTCGCGCCGCATAGGTCAATGGCGTTCCTCAGAATTGTGTCAAAGACAGGCTGCGCATCATCGCGGTTTTGATTGATGACTTGCAGGATTTCCCGCGTCGCGGCCTCTCTGTCCAAACGCTTCCGGAGATCCCTGAACTGCCGGACATTGTCCAACGCGATGACTGCCTGGGTCGCAAAGGTTTCGACCAGGGCGATTTGTTCATCGGTGTAGGCCCGCACCTCGTGGCGGAAGATGATGAAACAGCCGATGCCAATCCCGTCCCGAATAAGCGGAACAAATAGGTTGGTGCGAATGCCTTGCACATCACAGAGTTCGACAACGTTCGGCACACCCGCACGGTACTGATCGGTGTCCATCATGTTATGCAAATGCACGGGGCGCTTTTCGACAATCGCGCGCGCAGCAAAGGACTTGTCCGGATCCATCGGCACGCGGCCCTGGCTGTAAAAGTCCTCGGTGCTTTGAAGCGCGCCGTGGTGTGCGACCATGGTCTGGTGATCGTCACTTTCACGCCCCAGTATGAGAGCCGCAAAGGGCGCTTCGCACAATTTACGCGCATTGCCCAGAATGGCGTCAAAGACTGGTCCCTCGTCGTCGCTTGCGGCACTGATCGCTTCCAAAACTTCGCGCGTGGCCGCAGATCGTTCCAGCCGATCCCGCAATGCGCGAAATCGGCGGACATTCTCAATCGCGATCACAGCCTGAATGGCAAGGTTCTGGACCAGCGCGATGCTCTCGTCCGAGAAAGGGGCGACTTCGCGGCGACTGAGCACAATTGCCCCGATTCCGATGCCCTCGGCTACCAAAGGGACACATAAATAGGTGCGGTAGCCTTCTTCCTCCACCATCCTCACACGTGTCGGGTTGCCGCTGAGATAAAGCTCCGATTTCGACAGGTCATGGATATGGCGCACCACACCTTCACGAATGGCGGTCGGTAGGTCGTTGGGTTGATCAAGCGGCAGCGCCTCGCCAATTTTGAACGACCGCATTTCATCGCCCCACGCCGCCGCGCAATAATGCGTTCGCCGCGCTGCGTCGGCCAATTCCAAGCGCGCCATCGGCGCATTGCAGAGTTTGGCGGCATTGCGCAGGATAGCGTCGAACACAGGGCCTTCGTCATCGCTGGACGTGCTGATTGCATCCAAGATTTCGCGAGACGCGGACGACCGCTCCAGCCGGGCTTCCATTTCTGTAATGTGGGCGGAGTTTTCAATTGCGATAGCCGCCTGATCGGCAAAGGTCTGCGCCAGTTCCAGCGCGCGATCATTGAACGGGTGCACACGCGTCCGGTACACGCTGAACACCCCAATCAACCGTCCACCTGCTGTCATGGGGATTGCCGCCAGCGATCGTGCCTGACCAAAATTGACGGTCGCAAAGCGCAGCGGATTGTCTTCGTATGCAACGTCTTCGGCATTCACATCCGCGATGCTGACTGGCTTCAGTGACCGCGCAGCGCGCCCGACGGCGGTCTCTGGTCCTGGGTTGAACAATCCTTGTTCCGACAACCACGCGGCAAAAGGCGCGCTTATGTGGCTGGAGCGCATCTCCGTGAAAGTGAAATCACCGTGATGCGCCATCAGAATGCCGAATTCCGCCTCGCAGATCTCAAGCGCCTGCTCCAGCACCTCGTCGATAACGTCATCAAGGTTGCCACTGCTCTCGTTGATGATCCGCAGAACCCGTGCCATCGTCCGCTCGCGCCGCATAGCTTCGTCCAGTTCCAGCGCAAGATCGGCGGTCAGCGCGGCTGCATCCTGGTATTCAGCCGATTTAACCTCCGGATCCGCCAATGCCTGCGCCAAAGCGATTTTAGATGTGACATTCAGCTTGCCATAGACCGTGCGCAAATGAGATCTGACAGTGGTCGGAGATATACCAAGGTCACGGGCGATGACCTTGTAGCTGGCACCGTCCGCGTAGGCGGCGGCCACTTCAGCTTCCCGTTTTGACAGTGGTTCAATCGATTGTGCCGTGTCCGACATAATTTCCTCGGCAAAATGTTGGAGGACCATACCCTACATCCCTCCTGCATCAATTGGTTCATTTGAACGATATCGCAGTTCTCCGCGGCTTCGTACCTTCATTGCATGACACCAGGGGATTGTCCCAAGGTCGCACACAAGGAGAAACGCGATGAGCATGACTGAGACAGCAAGAGCCTTTTTCGAAGCCTGCGAAACCGGTAAGGGCTGGGATGAGTGCGCCGCATATTGCAGCGCAGATGCGAGTTTTGCGTGCCAGTCCGGCGCGCTGGCGGACACACATACGTTGGAAGCATATACAGAGTGGATGAAGGGTCTGCTGACGCCGATCCCGGATGGCCACTACGAGCTGAAAGGGTTTGCAGCCGACGAAGAACGCAGCATCGTGCTGGCATTCGCTGTGTTTCACGGCACACAATCCGGGCCAGGCGGCCCGGTCAATCCTACCCACGCCAAGGTCGCGTCGGACTACGTGTATGCTATGGAATTTGCTGGCGGCAAAATCGCGCACATGACTAAGATCTGGAATGACGGGCATGCGTTGGCCCAACTAGGCTGGACCTGATGATAGTGAAAGGGGCGGTCAGGCCGCCCCTGTTCCAACGTCGGGGAATGTCCGCTTTGGGGAAGCCGCAATGTGGCAAAGACTTGTTGGCCAAAGGTCCGCTCAGGGCCGTCCTTGCTAGGCTAAGCCAGCCAACTGTTGCACGTCTTCTACCAATTCAGTGCTTCCTATCAATTTGGCACGCCCCTAGTATTATGAAATGAAATACTGCGTCCTTTGTAAGACCCAATTGTCCGAAAACGAGAAGCCAGAGCATATCTTGCTTGATGCTCTTGGTGGTCGAAAAACCACACGTGATGTGCTGTGCTCCATCTGTAATAACAAGATGGGTGCGGGTCCTGACAAGGACCTAGCAGAGTCAGTCGCACCGTTGCGAACAATCGCCAACTTAAAGAGCGGCTCGCGAAAGAAAGCTCCATCACTGCATGTGAAGCCTGCATCTGGCGAATTCTACGAGTTAGGTCCGGAAGGCGTTGCGATGCCCAGAATAAAGAAGCCACTCGACTTTGGAGAGGATGAAGCGGGCAACAAAACAATCTCAATCAATGCAAGAGACGAAGGTCATCTAGAGCAACTTTTGCAAGCAGCGGTAAGAGCATTAAGGTTGCCCGCAGAAGCGGCAGAGGCCTTCATGTCGACAGCCCGTAAGGAGGCAGTTGTAAAAAGCGGCCCTGCATCTCCGTTCAGTGGTCAAATTCAGTTTGGATCAGGCCGATCTCAAGAATCCATGGTAAAAGCATGCCTTGTCCTTTGGGCGGAATTTGTTGGAAACGCTGAGATACATTTTGACAGGTATGACGAAGTTCGAGAGTTCGCTCTTAACTCGACCATGCCTGCATTCGATGACTTTACGTTTGGTACTGACACACGCGAAATGCCGGAACTGCCCAAGGGCTTCGGAGAAAACTCAAACGTGATCTGGGTGGGGAGCAATGATGCAGGCGTAGTTCGGGGCTATTTCAACCTCTATGGAGCTGCGGGCTGGACATTTACGCTATGCAAGGCGTCACCGCACAAAAATCAACAAACCATACTCATTTCAGACCCGATGAATCAATCGCAGTGGGTATGTGGACCGGAACACGCCGACATCCTCAATTTTGACTGGGTTAGCGCACGGCCTCGTTTCGAGGACATTGATTGGAGCGTTGCCCAAGCCAAGATTACCGCCATGATGGCTCACGGCCATGAGCAAATGCGGGACCATGCTCTGCTACAAATCGTTCAAGAGACGTTTCTTGAGTTTGGTGTCGCGGAAGGCGGCACTATTCCAAAGAAGAGGATTTCAGAGTTTTCAAAGCGACTGGCGCACAAGTTTACGCATCTGGTAATGAAAATACCCCACGAAGAGCTCCTGCAAGATCGGAAAAAGGGCGGAAAGTCATAGTGCTGGATGCGTGACATCAAAGGCGTAGCGACTGATCGGCTTTTCTTGAACGCTTCGCAAAAATTTGAACTTGAGGAGCCATTTATTCGCGTAGGCAGCGAATGGCCGCTAAGCGGGCTGCGAACGCGGCATCTTGATGATAGGTCGAAGGTCCGCTCTGGGCCGGGACTATCAGATTTGTATGACGATCTTTCCCAGATGGTTGTTGGTTGCCATGTACGCATAGGCGTCCGAGACATCGGAGAGTGGGAAAACGTGATCGATGACGGGTTGAAGCTTTCCACTGGCCCAGAGCGGACCCAGAAAATCGTCTGCTCTTTTGCGTCGCCCTGCATGATCCAGAAGGTGCCAGACCAAATGGAAGCCTTGGATGGTGATGCCTTTAGTCAGAATGGGATAGAAGGGAAGAGCTGGTATCTCGCCAGACTGAAACCCCATAAGGACCAGTTTGCCCTCTGGAACCAATGCTTCGGCGGCTGGCGCGATCATTTCTCCGATCACGGAGTCGCAAACCAGGTCCACACCTTTGCCGTTTGTGATCTCCATCAGGCGCGCACCGATGTCCTCATCCTCGGTGACAATCACATGATCCGCGCCGGCTTCTTTGAGGTCGGCAACCTTCTTCTGGGTTCTCGTGGTCGCGATGCTGCCCGCACCGATCTGCTTGAGTATCTGGAAGGCGGCAGTCCCAACACTTGAACTTGCTCCTGTTACCACGACGGATCTGCCCACCGCGTCGATCGGCATCCCGCCCGCTTGGACGATCATCCCATAAGCCGTTGCGTAGGCCATCCAGAACGCGGCAGCATCCTCGAAACTGATACGGTCCGGGATCCGCTCCAAAGCATAGGCTGGCACGTTAACGACTTCGGCCAGTGTGCCATATTTCGCCCAATCCATCATGGGCAACACACAGACCCTGTCACCCTCACCGAACTCTGTCACACCAGAACCAACACTGATGACTTCTCCTGCGCCTTCGGCGCCCAGGGGTGCATTCGGGATTGGTGGCTCGACGAGATAATGACCTGCAACATAAAGCAACTCAGCCCGATTTAGGCCGGCCGCGCGCATGCGGATTTGCACTTCGTCAGCCGCAGGCGGCTGAACGGACACATCGACGAGCTTGATTTTCTCAGGTCCTCCAAGCGTGTCAAATTGTGCAGTGATCGGCATGGCTTGTCCTTTCGAAGCGAGTGTTCCCACAAGACTACTGGTGCCATTTCGCAAGTTCACGTAGCGTATTGGCATCTAAATGGTGCAAAAATGCGAGGTCGCTGTGGACTGGGAAGACATCAAAACGCTGCGCGCCGTCGTTCAGCACAAGACAGTTCGTGCGGCGGGCGAAGCGCTTGGTGTGCATCACACCACGGTTGGTCGAAGGATCGACTCGCTGGAAGAAAGCCTCGGCACGAGCTTGTTCAACCGCACACCAGACGGGTTGCTTCTGACCTCCGCCGGAGAGACCCTGTACCGTGTCGCGCAGACCTTTGGTGACGCATTGATTGATGCGGAACGCAGCATCGCGGGCCTTGATGATGAATTGGCCGGTCCCTTGACCGTTACGATGCCCGAGCCGTTGCTCAACGTGCTCTTCATGCCGGAGTTGCCAGGTTTTATCGCGCAACACCCGTCGATCGAGTTGTGTTTTGATACGTCATTGTCGATCCGGGACGTTGCGCGGCGCGAGGCAGATTTTGCCGTCCGGCTGGACAACAACCCGCCGGATACTTTGGTGGGCAAACGGCTCTATGCATATACAGAGGCGGCATACGCCACGTCCGAGTATCTGTCTCATGATCCAAAATCCTATCGCTGGCTTGGCTGGGGCGCGGAGACGCAGGGTGCGCCGGAGTGGGTGCGGACATCTGAGTTTCCGAACAACCCGGTTTGGGGCGTCTTCCCGACCATCCCGGCGCAACATGCGGCAGCACGGGAAGGCTTGGGTCTTGCGATCCTGCCATGCTTGTTTGGTGACGCAGACCCGGATCTACAGCGCGCGGGCAAGAAAGCCCCTGTCAAAAGCCGGGACATCTGGTTGCTCACGCATAATGATCTGCGCCAGACGGCGCGTGTCCAAGCCTTCATGGGCTTTGCAGAGGCCGTTTTGCGCAAACATCGGAAGCGTCTGGTCGGCGAGGCGTGAGCGGGTCGCGAAAACGCACCAATTATCTGCAAACATACTCCGTGATGTTGCGAAATTGCGCAGATACCTTCGAGCCAACGCAACAGCCTTGGTTCGGAAACTCCTATGCTCGACACATCCAAAGACGTGCATCCACGCATCAAAGAGCTGGGGCTTGAGGGCGAGTATCCGTTCGCGTCCCACTTTACTCAGACCCCGATGGGTCAGATGCACTACCTTGATGAAGGTGCCGAGAATGCGCGGTCCACGGTGCTTGCAGTGCATGGCAATCCATCATGGTCATTCCTGTACCGCGCGCTGGTAAAGGGCCTCTCAGCCGAGCGTCGCGTCGTCGTGCCCGATCACATTGGCTTCGGTCTGTCTGATAAACCTGATGACGAAGCCTCCTATACGCTGAAGGCCCATATCGATCATCTCGAAGCTCTGGTCCTCCGGCTTGACCTCACAAACATCACCCTGGTCATGCAAGACTGGGGCGGCCCGATTGGCTTGGGCGTCGCGGCCCGTCATCCGGAGCGCATCAAGGCGCTGGTGGTGATGAACACATTTGGATTCTACCCACCGGTCGACGGGATGAACCCGGAAAAGCTCAAACTGCCGCCGCCGCTCCTCATGATGCGATCCAAAGGTCTTGGCGACTTTATGGTGCGCCGTTTGGGGTTCTTTGAGCGGCAGGTCATGACCATGGCCACCGCGACAAAGCGTCAGGGTGCCGCAAAGCGGGCATATCGCGACATTTTCCGGAACAGTTCGGAACGCGCCGGTGTCATGGCATTTCCGCGCATGATCCCGACCAACACGGCGCATCCAGCGGCCAAAATCCTGCTCGAAGAAACAGGTCCCTATGTCGAGCAGTTCGACGGGCCTGCACAAATCTTCTGGGGGCTGAAAGATCCGCTGATCCCAATCGGAGCGTTGGCCGCCTGGAAGAAACGTTTGCCTCAGGCCGGTGTCACCGAATTCAAGACGGCGCGTCACTACCTGCAAGACGACGAGCCCGACGCGCTCGTGCGTGAGCTCCGTAAATTTTTGGCCAGCAAGGCCGATTGATCCACCACTCACAACCGACAGGGAGACATCATATGACCCTCAAGATTTCGCGCCGCACCGTTCTGCAAGGGACTGTTGCGACAGTCGCTGTCACTGCCGCCGTTCCTTTGTTCGCCGACGAGGCTACTCCTTCGGCGGACATGCCATTCGAAAAGAAGTTCGTAGAAGTGAACGGCTCTCAGATGGCCTATGTCGATGAAGGGGACGGCCCGGTCGTTCTGTTCCTTCATGGAAATCCCACATCGTCCTACCTGTGGCGCAACATCATTCCATTCGTGAGCGACACACATCGCGCAATTGCCCCCGATCTCATTGGCATGGGCGACAGTGACAAGCCCGACATCGATTATACGTTCGCCGACCATGCGGAATACCTCGACGGCTTCATCGAAGCGCTTGGATTGCAGGATATCACCCTGGTCATCCATGACTGGGGCTCGGTCCTGGGGATGCGATACGCGCGTCTGAACGAAGGCAACGTCAAGGCCGTCGCGTTCATGGAGGCCGGTATTCCGCCCGCGCTTCCGGCACCAAGCCTTGAGGCGATGGGAGAGCCAAGCGCGCAACTCTTTGGAATGTTACGCTCGCCCGCAGGTGAAGAAGCGGTATTGCAGGGCAACTTCTTTGTCGAAGAAGTCTTGGGTAAGCTCGCTGTCGCAACCCCGCTGTCGCAAGAGGTGCTCGACAACTACCGCGCACCGTTCCCGACGCCTGAAAGCCGCAAACCCACACTTGTCTGGCCGCGGCAGGTTCCCATCGCTGGCGAGCCCGTGGATACCGCCGAAGTGATCACGGCCAACGGAGACTGGCTGTACTCCACCGACATGCCCAAACTGATGTTTCACGTTGCACCAGGTGCATTGATGCCGCCGCCAGTCGTCGAATACGTGAAAGCCAACGCATCCAATTTGGAAGATGTGTTCCTCGGCCCCGGCGTGCACTTCGTGCAGGAAGACCACCCCAAAGCCATCGGTCGCGCCCTGCGCGACTGGGTCGACCGGTTGCCGAGCTGAGGCGCGCGACATGAGCGAGCAGACCCCGGTATTCCTTGTCGCGTCCCTTCACGTCGAAGACATGGCCAGCTTTCAGGCTGGCTATGTCGCCCCTTTGAAAGCAATCAACGACCGGCACGGTGTCGAAGCCATTGTCGCCACCCCTCATCTGACTGCGCTTGAGGGACAGCTCACGGCCAACGTCATGGCCGTTTTGCGTTTCCCGTCGCAATCCGCGCTGGACGCTTGGTATGCCGACCCTGAATACCTTCCGTTGATTGAAGCACGTCAGGCCGCAACCGATCAGACAACATCGGCCCTCATCGCGCTGACACCAATGGCCTAACCGCTTGAACACAGAAGAAAGACAAAAAACATGAGTTTTGAACTTGCCTTGATCGGTTTTGCACTTGTCACCATGACCGCGCTGACAGTTGAAATTGCCTATGCCTACATCAGTCAGGGTTTCGGTTACGGCTTCTCCTCCAACCGGCCGATGGTGGACCGGGGCGCCTTAGGTCTTCGAATTCAGCGCGCCTACCAAAACCAGGTCGAGTCCGCCGCTTACATCGTTCCGGTTTTGGCAGGCGCTGCGTTTCTGGGCGTCACGGGTGACGGTCCAGCGCTCGCGGCGGCAGTCATAGTCTTTGGACGCGCCGCTTTTGTACTTCTGTATTACACAGGCATTCCGTTCATCCGCATTCTTGGCTTCACGTGCGGATCGCTTGGGTCTTTGTATTTGGGGATTCAATGCCTTGTAGCTGCTGTCGGATAGCTTCGGAAACCGGCGACTTCGAAGCCAGACTATCGAAATGTTTCTGTTGGTTCATGCTGTCGATGGTCAAGAAGCAATTCATGACAGCTTTGTCTTGCCGATCCAGTGGCGGCGAAGGTCGGCACAAACCCCGTAGTACCTGATCGTGCATGATGCAAGTTTACTGATTTCATCACGTGGGCACTTATGTCAAACGACCCGGAAGCGCGGTTGGTTCACTGCGTTGGCCGCTTTAATGGATCTCTGGAGCGCCATTTCGGAAGCCAAAACGACGACTGAAGAGTTTTCTGGTTTTTGCCCGGTTGAAATTCGGAGAGTGGCCGGCGAAGCCACCAAGTCATCCCCTCAGAGACTTACGATACTCGGACGGCGTCATGTGCGCGAATACTCGAAACGCCTTGTTGAATGCGCTGAGGGAGTTGAACCCGCAAGCCGCGCCGATTTCGATGACCGACAGAGAGTCATCGGACAGCAGCTCGACTGCACGGATCATACGAACGCGGGTCAGAATCTGCGACCACGACAGGCCGACATCCGCCGCGAAAAGCCGCTGCATCGTGCGTTCCGACAGATTGGCCGCGCGTGCCACGTCTCCGGCCGTCAGGCTGTCCGCCAGCCGATCCTCGGTGATCCCGAAGGCCCGCCGCAAACCAGGATCGCTGGCGTAGGGCCGCTTCACATCGACCGAGCGCGGCACGAGCCCCGCGCAGGCATTCAGGAGCGCCTCGAAGAACCCCTCGGCCTCTTCCGGATGGCTGCTGTCTGGGCCCCAATCGCTGCAATGCTGGATCATGTGACGGGCGAGCGCAGACATCTGAAAGACGCTCGTCGCGGACGGGAAGGTCCTGCAGAAACCCGGTCGGGTCAAAATCGAACAACTCGTCACCGGACGGTCAAGATCGACCCGGAACGCGGTTCCGGCCGGTATCCAGGCGGCGAAGGATGGCGGAAGCAGCCAACTCGCCGCGTCCACATTCAGGCGCAGCGCACCGCGCACGGTGTAGAGCAGGTAATCACGCTCGAAAACCGCGTCCAAGGGAGGACGCGGCTCGATATCTTGAAAGTAGCAATAGGCGGCATGTTCCCGTTCGGTCATGCGCTACTGAGTATCAGACTCCGCCACAACGGTCACGGGTGGAGCCGACATCATTGGGCGCAGACCTTGGCCGAGCGTTGCGAAGGTCTCGCTCGCGCGATAGGCATCGAAAGCTTCCATGCTATCCCAGTGTTGGAGGATCGCGACACCGTCGCCAGACGGTCTGGTGAATAGCGCGTAGTGACGGCAACCATTCATTTTGCGAACGGTGTCGGCCTGTGCCTCGAACAGGGTCAGAGCGGCTGGAAGATCGGAGGCGGCGAAAGCCGCCTCAACGGTGATGAGTTTCATGATGCGGTCCTTAAAGGTCTTCGGGGTTGCCGACGGCGATCCGGGTAACGAGACCGCGCGGCTCGCCCAAGGCGGCGTCCATCACGACGAAACCGTCGGCACTACGGATGAGCTGTGTGCAGCTGTTCTTCGGTCCGTTGTCCCAGTCGATGCAATACTGATTTCCGTCGAGCGCCCATGTCCCGACCAGTTTTGGTCCGGCGGGCAGCTGCGCCGCGGCAGACCCGTCCACGCCATAGTAGATAGGCGCGGTGCCGCCATCGGGCGCACCCGGCGCGCCGGCCGGAATGTCGACATAGAGTGTGTTGCCTGTGACGAGCGCGTCGAGCTGCGCCGTATCCATGGTCTCCTGCGCGAAAGCCGCCCCCCCAAGAAGGGCGGTCGCAACTGTGGTTGATGCCAGCTGTGTGAGTCTCATCTTTTAGTCCTTTCCATGATGGACCGAACTTACGCTTGCGGCAGGTTGCGGTCCTGCGGTTGTTCGCCAAATTCGCGCTCTGTCGCGCCAAATCCTCGGTATTGGCAGAGTTGATGGACTCCGTGCACCATTGTCACTGTCGATGACCAACATCTACGGTCGGCAACCCAAAAGCGGGCAATCACTTCGTTCATGGCAACGGCAGTGGTGTCCCGCAACTTGCCCATTCGTAGATCTCGAGAATTAGCTGTCGCGGCGAATGGCCGCTAAGCGGGCTGCGACTGCAGCATCCCAAGCGTGTGTCCAAGGTCGGGAATGGGCCGTCCACGCCAGGGGCGGATGATGCCGCAAGCGGCTATGCTGCAACCGATCTAATGGCCGCGAAGAGCCCAGACCTACCAAGATGCTGCACCATGACGAAGGTCTGCTTTTGCATTTGGTCGTTTGCCTACAAGAAGCGTCGGACCTTTGCTCTGTAGCCCTCAAACGCGGAACCGTATTGCTCCTTGAGCCATGGCTCCTCGGCGAAAGGTGCGACTATCAGGACGGCTATTCCGGCGAAGCCGATTAGCACCGCTCCAGACGACGCAGAAAGCACAATCCATCCGATAATCATTGCAATATCTGCGATGTACTGTGGGTTGCGCGAATAGCGATACATACCGCCCGTTCGAAGCGACCCTTTCGCGCCGCCAGTCTGGGCTATTCCGAACTGCGCGACCTCTGACCACACGATGACGTTGCCGGCAACAATCAGCGGAATGCCAACTCCGAACCGCAGCCAAGTTGGGAATGGTAGGCTTCCCCAATTCATCACACCTAAGACGATCAGGATGCCGAATAGCGTGAATGTCGGAACCCAAATCAAGACAGGAGTCGCCTTGGTGTATCGCTTTGGCGGCCAAAAGCGGCGCTCAGGGTATGCGATAGACCAAAGTATCGCGGCTAGGGTGCCTGCCGCGATCACAAGGCCGACGACGATCAAGACCGCCTGCATCACACTTCCACGTGCTTATGGTCGGTCGCTTCGCGCCGTTCTGCCAAGGCTTGGCGCACGATCTGGAAGGCAGATGATAAGAACAATCCGGCCATAATGGTTGCCACGATCACGTCAGGCCAACCCGTTGCCGTGCCCCACACGCCGAGGGCCGCAAACATCACTGCTACGTTCCCAATCGCGTCGTTGCGCGAACACAGCCAGACTGATCGGACATTGGCATCACCGTCCTTGTAGCTGACCAACAGCATGACGCTCGCCAGATTGGTGAGCAGTGCGAGAAAGCCAACAATACCCATGATCTCTGCGGTGGGGACGCCAACATAGAAGACGCGATAGACCGTTGATCCGAACACCCAAAGGCCCATCAGAAGAAGGCTGACGCCTTTGAACAGCGCCGCATTCGTTCGCGCGCGGAGCGAGGCTCCGATGACCGCAAGTGAAATTCCATAGGTCAGCGCATCCCCCGCAAAGTCGAGGGCGTCCGCTTGCAACGCTTGAGACTTGGCCAGATGGCCTGCTGTCATCTCGACTACGAACATCGTCGCGTTAAGCGCAATGACGATCCATAACCGCCTTTTGTAATCATCTGAAACGCCGTCAAACTTGGCGTCGTGTCCGCAGCAACCAGCCATGGGAATCCTCTTTCATCTTTGCTTGCCAATAGTGTAATGTCTCTAGTGACTAGAGGTTCAAGGGGTTATCGTTATGTTTTCTATCGGTGAACTTTCAAAGCGCACAAAGGTCAAAGTACCGACCATCCGCTATTACGAGGAGATGGGGCTGTTGCCCGAGGCAGAGCGCACTTCCGGCAATCAAAGGCGATACGACAAGGCTGGGTTAGAGCGGCTTAGCTTTATCCGCCACGCGCGTGACCTGGGGTTTTCGATTGAAGCGATTTCTTCGCTGATCGAGTTGCAGGATCATCCAGACCGGTCATGCGAGGCTGCAACGGAGATCGCCACGTCGCAACTTGAAGACGTCCGCGCCAAGATCAAACGTCTCAGGACACTTGAGAAGGAACTAAGCCGAATATCGAAGGGATGCGACGGAGAAGGCGTTTCGGAGGATTGCTACGTTCTTGCATCTCTAGCCGATCACAAGTTTTGTGGGAATGAACACTGATTTGGGGGCTTTGGCAGCGGCGACCGTAGGGTTTGAAAACAAGCTGCACATTATGTTTGGTGTGTGTGTTCAGGCTTGGCTCGCATTGTTCCCGCGACGCTTCGCAAGCTCACGATAAAGAGCGGGTGGGCTCACCCCGATCCAATCAGCGACGCGCACCCACTCACCTTCTTTTGGGTGGCCAAAGAGTTCGAGGTAGGCATCCAGACGATCTGCCACTTTTCGCCTGCGCATTATTTCAATGCGGGTCCGCAAGCTCTGCACCTCTTTCGCAGTGCGTTCGAACGCTTTGATAGAAAGACGATTTGACGAGCCGACATTCTCCAGATGCAAGACCAACTTGGCTTTGGGGATCATAGAGACCGTTGTCGCTACATCCGTAACGGCATCGCAGTGATATCGATCCGCAAAAAGGGACGCTTCTGCCACCAGATCACCCGTATTTGCTGTATGCAGTGTCAAAAGCCCCCCATCTTGAAGCGCCCGCCGTAAGAAGAGTCGTCCTTCACTGATAAGAAACGCCCATTCAACTTGATCATCTCGTCGAAACAGAGTTTCGCCTGCGTCCACCGTTCGCTTGGGTGCGCCATCAAAATAATGAAGCCAATGATCTGACATGATTTCTATCATGTTCAGTTTCGCCCACGTCATGCAATGCCTTGGTGCAAAAGCCGGATTGATCAAGGACTTCAATTATGGGTATCAAACACTTTGCACTTCTTTTGATGGCTGTCCCAAACATCGCGTTGTCTCAAACTCACGATGGAAGTCATGGTTCTACGCTATCCGCCTACGCGGGTGAAGAAACACGCCTGATCAAGTATCTTTCGGAACAAGACCTAGAAGAAATCGCCCGTGGCGGCGGATGGGGACTCGCCCGAGTCGCAGAGCTGAACGGTGTTCCAGGGCCAACGCACTTGCTTGAGCTTGCCGAAGAGATCGCTCTGTCTGAACAGCAGCGCAGCGACATCGAGGTGATCCGAGCGCGGATGCAAGCAGACGCCATAGCAGCCGGAGATCGGTTCGTCGCGGCAGAACGAGCGCTGGACTCAGCCTTTCAACAAGGTGCGCCAGATGCCGAGGCGCTTGAACGGCTAGTAACGGAAGCGGGTCAAGCGCGGGCAACTCTCCGCCTCGTTCATCTGAATGCGCATCTGCTGACTTTGCCCTTAGTGACAGACGCCCAAGTCAGCCAGTATTCGGTCATGCGTGGTTATTCAGTTGATCTATGCGCTTCTGTTCCAGACGGGCATGATCCGGAAATGTGGCGCAGCCATAATGGATGCAACTAGGCTAGACTGCGGCCAAGGGCATCTTTCATAAGGGAGTCCAGCATCGGACAGGCCGTACTTCCGTCACTACAATTTGAAGATAGGCTCTGAAGCGCTTCGCGAAGTCGTGTCAGGTTTTCGATCTTGGCGTTGATTTCATCCAGATGATTTTCCGCCAATGTCTTCACCTCACCGCAACTTCGATCATCTTGTTCGGTCAGCGACAGGAAGGTCTGGATGATCGATATCGGGAAACCCAAGTCTCGACAACGCCGTACGAACCGTAGTGTCGCTATCTCATCAGATGAATAGAGCCTACGCCCTCCTGCCGAACGCCCTGGCTTTGGAACAATACCTTCACGCTCATAATAGCGGATCGTTTCGATGTTCACGCCGCTCTGTTCTGATGCCTTGCCGATGGTGAACATTCTGCTTGCTCCTGTAGTCACTACAGGAACTAAAACTGTGGAATGAACGTGAACGCAAATCAACAAACGGCGACTGAACCCAATGTGGCTACGCGGCTGGTTATGCCTCTCGCGGCACTTCTGGCGTTGCTGTCAGCTTCATGCTGCGTGTTGCCAATCGGGCTGTCTATAATCGGTCTTGGTGGCACATGGCTTACTATGCTTGGGCCTTTCATAGCTTATCGGGGTTTCATCCTTGCCGCTGTCGGCATCGCGCTCATATGGGCGTGGTGTCGGGTGATCTGGCCTAGGGCATGCACCAGGCGTAGGCGATCCGCTGTCGTCTGGGCATCCCTCGCCACCACCGCCTTCTTGGCTGCGTTGTCATCTCCATACTGGGAAGCCTCAGCGCAAAGGTTCATGTGGGATTTGTGGAGATCGACCCGATGAAAAACAAGCTACTGGTACTAGGAGTGGGCGGAACGATCCTCGCAATCCTTTGCTGCTTCACGCCGTTGCTGCCGATTGTGCTTACGGCCCTTGGTCTGACCGGCCTACTTGGCATTATCTACAACGACGCTGTGTTACTGCCGATTTTGGCAGGTTTTCTGATACTGACGGGGTACGCGTTATGGCGACAGAAGCAACAAAAGTAGTCTTGGAATCCACTCTGACCTGTCCATCTTGTGGGCATGTTGAGACGGAAACGATGCCGACGGATGCCTGCCAATGGTTCTACGAGTGTAAAAGCTGCAACGCAGTCCTCAAACCACTCGAAGGCGACTGTTGCGTCTACTGTTCTTACGCGACGGTGCCTTGTCCTCCGATACAAGAAGGCAAGTCCTGTTGCGCATAGCGGGCCTTCGGCACCTTGCTGCAACTTGGTAGGGGCCGCAAAATGGACAGTCTCGGCATGCGGCACGAATGGCATCTCCGGCGTTAGAGTACTAATCCATTCATATCCTTAAGAGACCTTAGCCGGGTTCGATTACGGCGACACATCCTCGTGACTTGTCAAAGCTATATACCCCCAGTAGGTATTGAGCATGTTTCGTTTGGTTCTGTCGATCATTCTTGTCTTTGCATTCGCCGGTGCCTCCACCGCGTCTATGATGCATAGCTTGAACCATGGATCGGATCACGCCGACCACCACGCCCAAATGTCAGAAAGCGATCTTTTGGCTGATGCTGAGAAGGCACTCGCGGACTGCTGCGACGCCACCAGCGGCATGGGGCCAATGCCCTGTTTTGGCGATGTCGCGGCCACTTCCGCTATTTTGCAGGTAATTCCTGCGAGCAGATCGGTTGTTAGTGTTCTGTACGATGATTTCGACTTTGCAAACCTGACGCTGGCTGTCCCAACCGGTCCTCCGAAAGTCTGAGCGGCAACGGGCGCTTGCCCGCAGTTCATTCAACTTTCAAATCAAAGGACCGACAGACATGATCACACGTCGTCACTTCACCACCCTATCTGCAACAGGTCTTGTCATGGCTGCCCTGCCTGCACGTGCTGGCACATCTATGCGTGTTCTCGCTTCGCCCGGCTGCGGGTGCTGTCACGCCTGGGCTGACTTGGCCCGCACTCGCGGTTACGCTGTCACCGTCGAGGAACTGACCGATCCCGAGGCGCAAAAGTCAGAGCGCGGCATTCCGCTTGAGTTCGCCTCCTGCCACACTATTGAAGCGGCTGGATATGTCTTCGAAGGGCATGTGCCGTTCGAAGCATTGGAAACCGTTTTGCAGGATCGCCCGGACATCACCGGGCTTGCCGTTCCGGGCATGCCGATGGGCTCTCCCGGCATGGGCGACGACCCGTCCGCCCGCTACGATGTCATTGCATTTGGTGGAGAGGCTGGCACCGGCACAGTATACTACCGCGCTGGTACGGCGCAGCCGTTCGACACCTGATGGTAAGTCGGAAAGCCATTTTGCTAACCGGTGGGCTCACGCTCGCCGGTTTCGTCGCCGCATTTGTTATCGCGCAACCTTCCCAGACGGTTGGTATTTTGACGCCTGACGACGCCGAAGTGATCGCAGTGGGCCAAAGCATCTACGCAGACCAATGCGCCGCTTGCCATGGTGCGCGCCTCGAGGGGCAGCCAAACTGGCGTATACGTGGCGAGGATGGTTTGCTCCCGGCACCGCCGCATGACGCAACAGGCCATACGTGGCACCATGATGACGAGACGCTTTTCACCCTGACCAAGTATGGGCTTGCTGGTCTGATGGAGAACGCGCCACCATCCGGCATGCCTGTCTATGAGGGTGTGCTTACCGATGACGAGATCATTGCGGTGCTGTCCTTCATCAAATCAACTTGGCCTGATGACCTTCGTCAGTATCACGACGAACTGAATGCCCAGCCCGAATAGAGGAAAATTCAGATGATCAAACAAACTCTTCTTGGCTTGGCCGTTGTAGTTGCTCCTGCTCTCGCCTTCGCGCATTCGAAGTCTGAGGCCACAACACCCGCCAACGGTGCGACAGTCACAGAAGTGCCGGAGCTTTCAATGCGGTTCGATGATCCCATGCGCATCATATCAGTCACGCTCACCTCTCCAGATGGAGATGTCGAAATCGAACGCGAGACAGGTATGGACCCCGCTACAGAATTCCGGGCTTTGCCATCAGAAGACCTTCCGCCTGGAATCTATCGCTTCGACTGGCGCGGCATGGCGTCGGACGGCCACCCAATGCAGGGAAGCTTCTCTTTCACGGTGGCTGAGTGACCGGACTCGCACCGATCGACGGTCTTGTCGTTTTGGCCATCTTGGCCAAGGCGATTGGCTATGGCGCGGCTTTGCTCGCGATGGGAGGCGTTCTGTTTTCAGCCGTCTTTTCTCAAAGGGGTGAGGCATCGATACTGCGCCTTGCGAGGCAGCTTGCAGTAGGTGCGGCACTTGTCGGTCTCGCGGTGCTGGCCGTCCGGTTCGGCATCCGCGCGGCACGGATATCCGGGATGGGCATCGAGGGCGCGACCGACCCAATGATGCTCGGTTTCGTTTGGGACAGCCCACTTGGTACCGCCGCGATTTGGCGCGGGATGGGAGAACTTGCGATAGTTGCAATTCTGGTGCCACGTGTTGGACAATGGATCGCTTTGGCAGGCAGCCTTGCTGTCGCGATATCCTTTGCTCAAGTGGGCCACGCTCTTGGGGAGCCCCGAGCAGCCCTGGCAGTCCTGCTGGTGCTGCATCTTCTAGCCGTTGCTTTCTGGGTTGGCGCTCTCATACCTTTGCGGCGGGCAGCACTTGCTCCAGCCGGTGCTGATCTGTTGCACTATTTTGGTAATCTCGCCGCTGGCGGCGTAGCGGCTCTTATTCTCGCAGGCACATCGCTCGCTTGGCTCCTTTCAGGCTCCGTGACTGCCTTGCTTGGGACGGCCTATGGTTTAGCACTACTCCTCAAAGTCGCGCTTGTTGCAGTGCTCCTGGGCTTTGCGGCTTTCAATAAGTTGAAGTTGGTTCCTGCTTTGCGCGCAGAGGAACCTGGCATAATGCAGACACTGCGGCGGTCTATTTTTATGGAGATACTAGCCGTCTGCGTAATCCTATTAGCAACAGCAACGATCACCAGTGTAACGACGCCACCCGTGAATCTGTGACAGTTTAGCCGCGTGCCTTATCGAGCAATTCAAGGAGTTCGGTGAACTTCGCCCGCTGGTCCTCCCGATCACCCGAGGCCAGTGCATCCTCGATGCAATGCGACGCATGGTCATCGATCACGAGCTTTTCGACGCCTTTGAGAGCGGCGCGCACCGCCGCAATCTGCGTCAGGACATCAACGCAATAGCGGTCCTCTTCCACCATCCGGGCGATCCCTCGGACCTGACCCTCAAGGCGTTTAAGACGTTTCAAAGTGGCTTCGCGGTTTTCGTGCATAGTCCCTTTTCGCATGACGCCGGTGAAAAAGTCGAGTGAGTACAGATTTCAGTCCAGAGTCTTGATTATATACCCTATAGGGGTATAAGAATCGAGCAGTGCTCACGCAAGTACAGCCCCCAAAGCAAGCGTATGGAAAAGGAAAAACCAATGCCCAAGGACACGCGCGACGTCGCCGACATTGATACAAATTCGGCCGAAGTAGCGATGGGTAAGACGGCTGTGCTTTACCGAATGGCCTTGCCAGATCATCTATGCCCATCCGGGCAAAAGGCGCGCTGGCTTCTTGAACGTCAGGGATATGATGTCGATGACCGGCTTTTCCGAACCCGTTCCCAAGTTGACGCTTTCAAGGCCGAGCACGACGTCAAGACGACGCCCCAAGCATGGATCGAAGGCGAACGCGTTGGTGGCTACACGGACCTGCGTGAAAAGCTCACCGTCTGGGACCCGAAAGCGACCACCTACCGACCCGTGCTCTATCTCTTCGCTGTCGCTGCACTCACCGCCACCGCGCTCTCAATTGGGTTCCTCGGTGCGATTACCTGGCAGACACTCGGCTGGTTCATCTCCGTTTCCATGATCCTTCTGGGAATGCAGAAGTTGCGCGATGTCGAGGGATTCTCCACGATGTTCCTCAACTACGACCTCCTGGCGCGGAAGTGGGTCCCTTACGCTTATATCTATCCGTTCGTGGAAACGGGCGCGGGTATCCTCATGACCGGGATGATCCTGACCTGGGTGTCTGCCCCGGCTGCGCTCTTCATCGCGAGCATCGGCGCCATCAGCGTCTTCAAGTCCGTCTACATCGACAAACGCGAGCTCAAATGTGCCTGCGTCGGTGGAAATTCGAATGTCCCACTTGGGTTCGTTAGCCTCACCGAAAACCTGATGATGGTCGGAATGGCGGTTGTGATGCTTTGGCTGATGGTCTGAGTTTATTGCTAAAGTCCAAAAGCAGACCTTTGAGAGCAAACTTTGAACGGCAGATTTGTCCGCAGACTGTGAGTTTGGCCACCGCTGAATTTTGCGCTAGCAGCGAATGTCGGCAATGCGGGCTGCGACCGCAGCATCCGAGCTGGTCGGTGAATGTCTGCTAAGGGCCGTCTGTGTAGGTCGGTTGACTACTCTGCATCGCACATGCTGCGTTGCCACCGATGTCGCCTGTGAGCCCAAGGCAGTCATTGTGGTTTCTCGCTGCGCGCGCACGCAGCACGAAAATTGCTGCAAAAGCGTAAATCTCTTTGTCGCTGTGCGGCGAGAAAACAGGCCGTTCATGCAAGACGCAGCGGAAACCAAACATTCAAGGATCAAGCCGTGGTCGAGCGCTTAGCTCGCTACAACTGCACCAACACTAACTTCCAAAGGACGAGCTTCCCAAGCACATTCAAGGTTCATGATCGATCAAGTCTATTTTCCGCACCTCCGAAGAGCCACTTTTGCGCAACTGCATAGTCAACAAACAGTTTGGCAAGACTATCGGACGGGGCGTTCGCTGGATAAACGGCATACACATCGATGGGCCTCAGCCTGACGTCTGGAAGCAACTCCACCAGTCGCCCGTTCCGTAAGTCTTCCGCAACGATAGGATAAGTTTCGATCATGAACCCCATGCCGTCCTCCACAAAGGCACGGGCCATGGCATAGTTATCGCAGGTCATCAGTGTTCTCGGCTCGCGCGTTGGCGCGGTGCCTTCAATAGTTGTCGCGATACTGGCCCATGGAATAGCCGGGCACGCGATGCGGTCCCAATCTGCAAGATCGTCGATGGTCTTGAGCGGTGGACGTTCTCGAACATAGTCAGGCGCGGCAAAAATGCAGAATTCCAGACTGCCAAGTTTGCGTGCTTTGTAGCTACTGTCGTTGAGGTCCGTCATTCGACCGCGAATGGCTACGTCGTAGTGCGACCCTTCCAGATTTACATTCTTGTCGGACATGTGAAGGGTCAGCTGCACCTTGGGATAGGCCCGCGCGAAACCGGCGTAAAGATCTGCATAAGGGCGCTCTGAGCTTGAGGCATTGGCGGTAATTGTCAGCGTGCCAACCGGTTGTTCAACGCGCCGGTTGATGGCGGCAAGCCCTTCTTGCGCCGCTGATGTCATGCGTTGGCTGGCAGCAAGCAAGTCACGGCCCGCATCAGTCAGCGACATGCGTCGGGTCGATCGATAAAGAAGCGGCAAGCCAAGCTGGTCTTCCAGTTGGGTAATGTGGTGACTGATCACCGATGGAGATAGGTTCAGCTTACTGGCAGCCCCCCGAAAGGAGCCTAACTCAGCGACAGATTGAAAAATCGCCATGGCGCGCAGCTGATCGATCATTGTTCGATCCTATCGAATTATAAAGCGAATAATAGCTATCTTATTCCACAGTAGGTTTTGCGCAATCCTTGCTTCAGTCGCGAATAAGCGACGGTTCAGACAGAAAAAGGAAGCAAGATCATGACCTTGATGGTTTCTATCGCACGCATTTCTCACAAGCCGGACGCAGCAGAGCTTGAAGCATTCCACGCCGAACATGACGCGCTGTTGGGAGGCTACGCCGGACCGGCAAAGATTTTGGATGACCCCAACGATCCAAACCAAATCGCTGTTGTTGTCGATGTGCACGACCTGGATGGTTTGCGAAAAGCAACGCGGACGGCGGAAGGGGACGCGATGATGCGGAAATACGGGTTCCTCGAACAGCTTTCATATTTCCTCGAGACTGAAGGAACGAGGTAATGAAGCGTCTGAGACTTCTATTCTGTTGGATGGGTCCGGTTCCTCGTCGTCAGACATCGAAACAAGAAATTGACGACGCCGTCCGCGCATGGACACTACATCAACGGCAATCTCATTACGCCGGGCGTCCACAGTTTTGGTGTTAGTCGACGCTAGCTACATACACAGAGCGCCGTCGTTTCCGATTAAATGGTGGTGGCGGCGCGACAATATGAGCAGGTATTGATACGAAGCTCAACATCCAGCACGTTGGGCTCAAACCGGCTCGCACAAGATGCCTCTGGCTTGCTCAGAACTGTAATCCCAAGAACAGGACTGCAAGCGGCACTGGCGAAACGGCGATCACGACGGTAAGGAAGGTTGCGAGAGGTGTGAAAATCCCGCTCAATCCTGCGATCATCATGATCCCACCACCCCCACCGATGATAGAATTGCCTGGCATGTTTACTGCAAGAGCAATCGCCAGGTAGCGGTACCGCACTGCAATGGAAACAGCGCGTTTTGATTGCCCTTCCAGCAGCATTGCGAGCCGATCATCTTTGGATAATGGGGCAGCTTTTGCCACCAAGTCGGCTGCTCGCGTTAAACGCAAAACCCTAAAGAGCCGTTCCAACGAGCTGATCGGCAGGAACCGTCCAATCGTGAAGGCCAACATCATCGCAGCGACAGTACAGACGTAGATCAGAGGGGCGATTGCCGCGCCGAACGCCGTGAGCAGTGCAATGCCGATCTCAGCACCCGGGACAAACGGCAACGCAAGAAGCCCGACATAGGCCACTGCGCCGATCATAATCGCTCTATGAACCTGCTGTTCATTGTCCGGTCGGATCTGTAGGTCCAGCGCGTCTCGGATCACGTGCACGCCCCATGTCGCCAGCACGATGAAACCAATCAGGATACCAATCTTGAGAATTAGGCCACGCAGGCTCAACACGTGAGGCTTCATAGGGGCGCTTAGCCTGCGACCATCTCTGGCTGGATTGCCACTCCAGTACCCCTGATCTGGATTTGGTTGGTCCAGTACCAACGACGGGTCGTCCAAGTCAGGTCAATCGCCAATTCATCCCCTTCAAGCGTGCCATACCAAACCACAGTGTGTGGGGCATCGGGGCAAAGCGCCGTGGCGGTAAAATGGATTACCCCGTCGATTTCTTTGGTCAGATATTCGGACCACCCGAAATTGCAGTATTGTTCGCAATCAACGGATTGGAATGTGCCGTCGCGAAAAATGATCTCGTCTTCCAACTCTGCACCACTCGCGACGTCCGTTCCGGATACGCTGAACGAAATCCCATCTAGCACGCCTGACGCAGTCCACTCGCCTTCGGGCACAGCGAGGTCAGGAATGTCTTCATTCATCACGGTGAGCGTTGCTGCACCCGTCCCGAGCGTGGCCGCAGCAATCGCGGCAATCTGCAAAATCTGTGTCATCTTATCCTCTTTTCTGGAAGATTTTGGACGCTAATTGGGTTAGGCAACAGTTTCGGTCACTTTGTCAGCCACCAGAGCCTCTAGCAAATCCGCAGCGGAGGTTGCTCCATCAAGGTTCTGGAGAGCCGTGGCCCTCTCTTGCGCTCTGCCCTTGAACGACGGATCGGTCATGATCTGGCCAGCCGCCTCCGCAAGCGCGGCCGCAGAGGCGTCACCGGGGAGAGCCAAACCGGCACCTAGCTTTTCGATAAGCGCCGCATTGGGAGCCTGATCGTGCGGGAAGCCGGGGATCACCACCATGGGAACGCCGTGTTTGAGGGCGCGCATCATCGTTCCGTGCCCGCCATGGGTCACGCACAAATCGGCGCGCGCGAGGATGGCATTGTGGTCTGCGTATTGCACGACATGAGCATTCCCCGGGATCGTAAGATCAGCCGGATCGATGGCCATGCTTGTTGTTACAACTACGTGCGCATCAAGGTCGGCCAGCCCGTCAAGCGCAGTTTGCACCTTAGAAGGGTCCTGCAGTTCTGTGGTTGTGTAGCTGACTAGAACAAGCGGCGTTGCATCGTCCGTGGTCCAAGGCAGGTCAATCGGCTGCGCAGGCGCTTCGTTGTTCAAGACCGGGCCGATGTGGGTGACATGATCCCAGCCAGACAAGGGTGCATCATCAAGGGCTGCGACTGATGTGACGATCATTCGGGTCTGCGCTTTCCACAGCGTTTCCATGTCGGGCAATGGTTCAAAACCAGCGGCGGCGCGCAGTTCACCCAGTTTCGTCATGATCCCTTGCCAGGCATCCAACTGACGCCACAGGAAGGTATGGCAAAACACAGTTGTCGGCACGCCAAAAGACGGGGCGATGTCCAGCGCTGCAGGGAACATCGCATCGACCATGATGGCGTCCGGCTGCTCTGAGGCGACGACCTCTTTGATCTCCTCCGCAACATCGGGCGATGTCAGCGAACAGGCGATGCGGGTGATCGGCCCAATATCGGGGTATTTGTCGACCTGGGTGTAGGCGTTTTTGAAGCCAATGCCGCGAAACCCCTCGCCTTCAATGCGTGCAATCGTGTCGGGTTTAGTAGCGAATACAACCTCATGTCCGCGTTTGCGCAACGCGCTCGCGACGCCAAGGCTCGGGGGAAGGTTGCCGCCGCTGGAATGGCTAAGCCAAAGATATTTCGTCATATTTATTTCTCCTGAATGAGTGATTTGAGTGTGAAAACGACTGTTGCGACGGTCTCATCAAAGTTGAGACCCTCATCCCTTCGCAGGATTTTCCAAATGTAGATGTCTGTCGCGGTCATCAGCGCATGGAAAAGAAGGTCCCGTTCCGCGGGCGATCGGCGTGCGAGATAAGGCGCAAAAACCACGGAAATCCACTCCACATGATAGGTCCGCCCAACATCAAGTGCGCCTTGAAACACAGGGGAGCGATGCTCTTCCGCCAGGGCCCGCATCACGAGATCGCCGATCTTATCGTAGGCCGCAAATACCGTGCGTACGAAGTCTTCGAGATCATCAATCTCAATGTTGGCAAAGGCCGTGAAGTTAACGCCATCGGGGGCCACGCTTTCGAGTGTGGCGACGGTCAGACCGTCCTTGCTGCCAAAGGCGCGCAAAATTGTCTGAACGCTTACCCCAGCCTTGCTCGCAACGTCCTCAAGCCGGAACTCATCAGCCTGCGCATTGCCGAGCACTTGGGCTGCGCATTTCAGGATGTGCTGCCGCCGCGCTTCGGCTTGAGCCTTGCGCTTAGAGCCGTCATATTTGCGAGTCTTCGAGTTCATGTGCACTTGACTCACACGAATTATAATTCATGTCAATTAGATTCTCATGAAATATGTTGGTGAATCCTTCAGCTGTCGGCGTGCCAGGCTCGAGTGCCCAACGCGCCTTGATAAACTGCGCCCACTCGCTCACTGTGCCGGTAGCTCAAGAGAAAGAGAATTGCATGCTGCGCCACATCGTACTCGTCTCATTCAAGCCCGAAGCGACAGAGGCACAGCTTGCGGCTTGGCGGGCCGCCGTGACGAACCTATGCGATACGAGCGAAGAGGTGATTTCCTTCACACTCGGCACAAATGTAGGCAGTGGCCCGAACCACCACGATGCCGCTCTCGTCGCCGATTTCGCGGATATGGACGCGTTTCGCCAGTATGTGTCCAGCGACATCCATAAGGCTTATGTCGAAGATCACGCAAAGCATGTGACCGCCAAACTTTCGGCGATCCAGCATGAGATGTAGGCGCGCGCGGTAGATGGCGGAGCCGAACTGGAGTGATTTCCGGATCATTCTCGCACTGAGTAAGGGTGGGTCGGTAACAGGGGCCGCGAAACTTCTCGGGGTTGATGCCTCAACTATCAGCCGCCGCCTTGCTACGGCCGAAGAGGTTTTTGGCGCACCGCTGATTATCCGGGGTGGCGGCAAGTTCCAGTTCACCGCCGAAGGCCGCGCTGTGCTTGATGCAGCAGAGGACATGGATGCCAAGATCAGCGCAACATCGAATTCCGTGCGCTCGATGCGTGAAAAGCCTGTTGGAACCGTGCGGATTGCCTGTGTCCAAACCGCTGTGCATCTGTTGCGTTCGTTTGCAAATGAGATCGCCGAAGCTTTTCCGGGGCTAGGAGTCGAAGTAATCAGTTCTAAGGCGAGCATGGATCTCGCAAAGGGCGAAGCGGATATCGCGGTGAGAACCATTCCTCCGACTGATCCTGGCCTCGTTATCGCCCACACATTCACCTGGGGAAGCTGTCTTTATGCATCGAAAGAATACCTTTCGACATTCGGACGTCCGAAATCACACGAAGAGCTTCGTCATCATCGGCTCGTCCTCTGTGGGACCACACTGTTACAAACCAGAGCGTTTGGATGGATTGAGCAGTTCGCTGACCCGGACAAGCCGGCAACACGTGTGGAAAACTCGGACTCTGCCCGGACGATCATCGAACAAGGCGAGGGAATTGGCCAACTTTTCTGCCTGGTCGGAGACGCCAGCCAAAGCCTCGAGCGCGTCTTTCCTGATCCATTCGACCAGATGAACAGCTGGGTGCTGTATCATGAGTCTGCACGCGGGTCGGCCAAAGTGCGTGCGGTTCTTGATGCGCTGGTGCCGTATTTGCGCGAGCGGACCGCACGTCTTTCGGGAACCTGACTAGAGATCCCTGGATTCAATTGTTTGACGTTGTATCCGCAGAGGTCTCTGCAGGTTCATCTGATGTGATCCAGTAACGTGGATCGTTGTCGTGTAAAGTAATGACGGGTTCTGAAATAACTCCAGCCGATGTCATCGCGTTTCGCACGACAGGATCATTGACAAAGGCCAAAGCGGCCTCTTCGCTGGTCCATTCGAAAATAGCGAGAACTGTCGCAGGTGGCCCGTCCATGGTCAGAATCTGAAACTGCAATTCGCCCGCGCTTTGTCGTACGGATAAGCCGCTATCGAACACATCGCGCCATGCTTCAAGATCGGCAACGTCATGTTGGACGATCATCCAGGCTGTGTCAGTAGGTGTTTGTGAGGTGACAGGCTGAAATGTGGCGAGCGTGACGAGCGCAGCAAGTAGAAGTCGCGTCATGGTTAAATCCTTTATGAAGCGTATGTCTTTGAAATCGGTAAGCGCGCCTTTTCAGTCGGCGGGCTCTTCATCAAAATTGTCCCAAAACTCTTCGCGCCCGTTGCTGCGCGGGAACGGCGCTTGCGGGACAGGGACGTTCAGGAAATCGCACAAGGGCGCCCAGCCATCAGATGGTGTGAAAACGAGCAGGCGATCGGCGGGTACGAGTTCGCGCACCAGACGATTGTTGCGCCGGTAAGCCGTCAGCGCCATCTCCTTGTCCGGTAGGCCCCCAAATGTATCGTCGATGTAAAACGGCGTGAGTTTGATAAAGATGTCCTGAATGTGCTGCGGCATGTTCTGGGTCAGACGCTGATGATTTGCCCAGACCTTCAGCACTGTTTTGCTGAAACTGGCCCACCAATCCTCCTCTGGTCGTTCAGTGTGCAGAACCTTGGCATCTGGAAAGGCGTGGATTGTCTGCTGCCAGACGCGGCCACCGGGAAAATCGACCTGAGACTCGTAGCGATCGAAGACAGCGTCCCATGCGACGGGCTCGCAACGCGCAACCTCGACCCATTTTGCCACCTGGGCCGGGTTCGCAAAGAGTTCCATCATGTGATGACACGGACCAAAGCCTAAGGTTTCGAGTGCCGTTTTGGAGGACAAGGTGCCGGTGCGGCTCATTCCGGTTCCGATGATCTTGAGGGCCATTGAAATTTCCTTTCCTGTTTCGCGGTCCATTTGCTGTCATGAGGCCGCAGGGGATCGGTCGGTGACGGGTCAAACAACCGTCACCGAAGATTGCTGTTGGCTTTTCATTTCAGCGATGATTAGAGCTTACCAAAGCGGCTGTGCCCGCGCGCCAGAGAAGATCGCAAAGACCGATTGCAAAAATGCCTGCTGCTCTTGCGACCAAACCGAACTTGTTCAGGTATCAGTCGGCTCTCCGCCAAAATGAGCCCAGAACTCGTCACGAGCATGGCTGCGTGGAAAGTCCCCATCAGGTATATCGACTTCAAGGAAACGGCAGAGCGGTTCCCATCCATCGGTCGGCGTGAAGACGAGCAATCTGTCCGCTGGAATGGTATCGCGAACCTTTTCATTGTTGTGCCGATATGCCTTGATCGCACTGTCCTTATCTGTGCCGCCGATCAGATCCTGCACGATGATCTTGTCCATCGTCTCAAAAATCGCGGCGATGGGCGGGGGCAGATCGAGCTGTGTCCGATGTTGCCAGAACTTGTTAATCGTACCGGAATAGCTAGCCCACCAATCTTCTTCGGGGCGCTCGTTATGCAGGATCTTGGCATCCGGGAATGCAATAGACAGCTGGTGCCAAACGGTGGCACCGGGGAAGTCGACCTGCGCGCCGTAGCCAGCAAAGACATCTGCCCAATCAACCTCTGCGCCGTCAGCATATGCGTCCCAGTATGCGGGTTGGTTCGGATTGCCCATGATTTCGGTCATGTGGTGGCAAGGGCCAAAACCCAGCTGTTCGAGCGCGAGCTTGGTGGACATAGTGCCGGTGCGGCCAAAGCCCGATCCGATGACTTTCAATGACATTTGCTATTCTCCTTCGCTTGTTTGAGCGCGTTGCATCTGGCAAAGGTTGTTGAGCAGAATTCAGCAGAAACCTACCGAAACGATTTCATGCATCATGAACGATATTCAGCTCAGCCGCCTCGACCTCAATTTACTCGTGACTTTCGAGGCGCTTATGACCGAGGGCAGTGTCGCAAAGGCGGCTGAACGGCTTAACAAAACGCCATCGGCGGTCAGCCATGCGCTGGCCCGATTGCGCGAACAAGTAGGTGATCCGCTCATGGTAAAGGTCGGCGGCAAGATGCAGCCGTCGCCCTTTGCGGAAAGCTTGATCGAGGATGTACGTCCGATCTTGCGGAGCATTCAAAGGGTGATAACCCCGCCGAAACCTTTCGACCCAGCGACCAGCACGCGCACTTTTCGAATTGCTGTACCGGCAATCACATCCCTCATTGCTGAAGTTTTTTCGCGCATCAATAAAGAGGCCCCGGGCGTGTCACTTGAATGGGTGAACTTGGGGCCGGATCTCTACACATCAGTGGCAGATGAGCAGATCGACCTTGCGTTGCTTGGTGCCGACAAGACGTTGCCCGAAGGTCTGATGGAACAGAAAATGCCGACACTGCAGCGGTATACCTTTATGCGTGGTGACCACCCGGCGGCGGCAAACTGGACTAGGCAAGCCTGGCTTGACTGGCCCCACGTCATGGTAGGCATGTCCAATGCTGCGCGCCAAACTGTAGAAGATCGCGTCGCACGTGATGGCATGGAGCGCCGGATCGGGGCGCATCTTCCCGAGTTCTCTGGTGTCGCGCCGCTTCTTGCCCGCACGAACATGCTCGGCACCACAGTGCCCTTGTTTATGGCCGACGATATGAAGACCTACGGGCTGATCGCCAAGCGTCCGCCGGTCGATCTGCCAGATATCACCTTTCGCTTCTTTTGGAGTGCGCGCCTGTCGCAGGACCCCGGGGGCAAATGGTTACGATCAACCGTGATCAATGCATATGAACATGTCCATGAGATAGCTTTGAACGCTTTGGGTGCCAACGCTTCCAAAAGAGGAGATCGGTAAGCGATGGCAAACCCGAATTGGACCCACTTCCGTGTGGTCCTCGCATTGAAAAATGAAGGGTCTGTATCCGGTGCTGCGCGCCTTCTTGGTGTGGATACATCGACCGTAAGCCGTCGGTTGGCCGCCGCTGAGCAGGCTTTTGGGACACCTCTCGTCATAAGGGGCGGGGGTGAATTTACCTTCACCCCCGAAGGCTTGGTCATTGCTGACGCCGCAAAGCAAATGGATGCGGTCGTCAATGACGCCCGGATCAATGTGAGCGCGATGCGCCAGCAACCAACCGGCACAGTAAAGATCGCTTGCGTCCCCACTGCGGCCCACGTCCTGCGGCCTTTGGTTCACCAAATCGCCGAGGCATTTGAGGGTCTGTATGTTGACCTCATTAGTTCCATCTCAGCCTTCGACCTTGCAAAAGGCGAGGCAGATATTGCTGTGCGTACGCGCGAGCCCAAGGATCCGGCGCTCGTCGTCGCCTATTCATTCACTTGGGGACGCGCTTTTTATGGATCAAAGACTTACTTTGAGAAACACGGTCGCCCAAACAAACCCGACGATTTGCGCGAACACACACTTGTACGGATCGGCACCGGGAACTCTCCTTCAAAAGCATCGGCTTTCATCGATCGGTTAGACAATCCTGACCGCCCAAGCATCCGCGTGGAAAACACTGACTCTGCTCAGATGATGATCGAGCAGGGCGCTGGCATCGGCTCTCTCTTTTGCGCACTTGCCGATACGAATCCAAACATCGAACGGGTCTTTCCCGAACCGTTCGATCAAGTTGAATCCTGGGTCCTCTATCACGAGTCCGCCCGCGGCTCTCAACGGGTGCGGATCGTCTTGGATGCCTTGGTTGCGTTCCTCAAAGATAACCACGCCTTACTGACCGGTTTGCCTTAAGGTGCTATCGGGTTCGCATGCCTTGATGAGCTGCATGATATTTTGGTGCCACGACGCTTTTAGACCCACACTTTGGGACAATCTGCAAACAGCCCCATTCAAGAAGTCCATTTCGGTTTTGCGTCCTGCCTCAAGATCTTGGAACATGGATGAATGATGGCCGACCGCGCGAGGAAAGATGATAGGGCTCAACACCTCGTCTACATAGTGTCTTCCGTTGTCAGCTGGTCGGTAATCATATGCTGCTGCATACGCCGACAGCGTTTCATCGGCGAGGCCGATGATCACATCCCGCGAATGAGAGTTTTGCAAGAGGTCGCCATAACTTTTCTTTGTGATGGCACCGGTTGGGTTCATGCAGCTGTTGAAGAGGAGTTTGAACAAGATGGTCTCCCGGATGGCGTCATCCAGAGCCATTGGGACAAACCCACTTTCAGCGATATCCAGCAAGTTTCGGATTGGCCCCGTATTGTCGCCTAGCAGAGGGCCACAAAAGATCGGGCTCGATTGAGCTGTGATCTCCATGCGCCCAAGGTCGTGACGCTCCATTCCGATCATCATCGCGCTGGAATAGACGGGTGTATTCGGGCCAAGAACCTGTCGCACAATCTCTTCGGAGCCCATACCGTTCTAAAGAAGCAGGACGGGCGGACAGGTGCCTGCAGCGGCAAATGGCTTGAGCGCAACCTCGACATCGTAGGCCTTTGTCGTGAGGATCAGTATGTCGCTCTTCAGCACCTCGTTGGACGGGTCAGCCGCATCGCAAAGCGTGATCATTTCAGGCGGGGCTGTATAGTCCCCGAGGAGACCAGACACAGTGATTGGCGTCTGGCTTAGGGCCTCAAGTGCGTTCTGGCGAACCAATAGAGAAACGCGCGCGCCGGCGGTTACAAAGCTCGTTGCGAGGCAAAGACCAACAGAGCCACCCCCAAAGACCGCAACATGGTAATCTGACATCCGCTCAGACCTTTCTGGAAATCCGGCTGTATCGATCCGCATCCAAGGCGCATCGTTCGCGACAGGTGGAAAAACGCATCGCCGCTAACCCTAGCTTTCAACCCCGACTAGGCGGGCAGAACTGCAGGCATCCCTGACTGCTTTCAAACCTTGATATGTTTCACCGTTATAGAACTCTTCCCAATTGGCTAGCGATGGAAATTCAAGCAACACAATCCGGCGAGGCTCCCAATCGCCCTCATAAATCCGGTGCTCCCCGCCCCGCGAAAGATATTTTGCCCCTGCTTTCTCGAGGGCCGGTTTCACACCAAGCATGAACTCTTGGTACTGTTCCACGTCGTAAATTTCGACGTCAAAGATGACATATGCTGGCATGGTTGCCCCTTTTGAGAATAGTCATGAATAAGAATAATTTACGCTAAGGTTACTCTATTTCGTCGGAAAGCTGAATGACCGTTTTAGCGCCGTAGGCCGCAGGGTAGATGAAGTCTCGCTACAAATGCGAGCCAATGCTGCATTAGCAATAGCCGCAACTGCAAAAGTCCGTTTTGTCCCGCATAGCGGGCCTAGGGTTGGGGTCTCGCGTTGTTGCACTGTCGCAAGTCCGCTTGGAGCCCATACCTACCAAATGCTGCTGCTCGCACCAATGGCGGCCAAGCTGCAGAAGCTGACATGAGCGCAGTCAAAGCTGATCAATAACTATCGCTCGATTGGGCAAAGCGAACTCCGGAGGCGCTCCAAAAAAACGCTCCGCCTGCACACTCTCAGCATCAAATCACTCGGGGAGCCCGGCAAGGCGCATCGCCGCCGCAACACGGTCGACCCCTAATCCATTCACGATCAGCAAACGTTCGTGAAGATTGGAGATCCGTGTGTCTGGTGCCTTGGCCAAGACTGTTCGTATGACGTCGGCGGCCTCATCAATACGCTCGTCCTCGACGAGGCAAAGAGCCAATGTCGCGCGACCGGGCGTAAACATCGGGTTTGCATCGACAGCACGACGTGCGTTGTCGACAGCTTCTTTCGACTGACCAGCTGCCAACTTGGCAACCGCAAGCACGCATTCCGGGATATGACGCAGGGGGTCGAAGGGGCTGAGCCGAAGTGATTGCGCCGCATCTACCGCACCTTTTTCCGGGTTGCCCAGAATAGTCATAACGAGCGAGCGGCAGATAAGCGCAAGCGCTGAATTTGGTGACAGGTCAAGAGCACGCGACAGCATTGTTGCAGCCACTTCGTGCTGGTTATCCAGGGCGCTTACCGCCATTGCAGCGAACGAAAGCGGCGTTGCGTCATCAGTTCGTCCTGCTGCGACTGCTTCAGCGTGGTGCAAAGAGGCCAACCGATCCCGCGGATCGCGCCCACCCCAAAGATATCTCTGTTGGCGACAAAACGCAGCCACGCCGTGCGCTTCGGCGTAGTCGGGGTCTATTGTGATCGCCTCGTCGAGCAGCTTTAGCGCCCTGTCTCGGGCCTCTTGCGTGAACCTGTACGCCTGATCGAGTGCCCTGAGGTACAGGTCATACGCACTGAGGTTCTCTTGTCGGTTGCGCTTCGCCCGATCTATCTCGGCCTGCTTCAAAGAGGGCTCCACAGCCGCGACAATGCCAGCAGTTACCTCGTCCTGGAGATCGAATATGTCATCGAGACGACCCGTAAACGTCTCGCCCCAAAGCTGTGCACCAGACCCGGTGTCGATCATCTTGGCGGAAATTCTCACGCTATTGGCTGCCTTGCGTACGCTGCCTTCAACGACATAGCCGACAGAGAGGTCCTGGCCGATGCGGCGGACATCCATGGCCTTATCCTTAAAGGCGAATGCAGAGCTGCGCGAAATCACAGTTAACCAACGCATACGTGCGAGGCCAGTCGTCAATTCCTCCACGATACCATCGGCGAAATAGTCTTGCTCTGGATCGGCCGACATGTTGGTAAAGGGAAGAACGGCAATGCAAGGCTTAACCGATGGCACTGATGCAGTCGCGGCCCTGTCATGTTCCAAATGTAGAGCCGTCTTCGTGGCCGCGTAAATAGCGTAGACCCTCATGGGATCTGCAATGTTCTTGAGTTCGTGTTCGCCAAGGTCACTTATCTCAACTTCGAGGCGTGACCTGACTTGGCGATACGCGTCTTCTGACATGCAGATTGCGCTTGGCGCCGCGAAGGCTTCCAGTCTGGCGGCGATGTTGACGCCGTCGCCCATCAAATCGCCGTCGCCTTCTTCGATCACGTCCCCGAGGTGGACGCCGACGCGGTACTCGATCCGGTGGGCCTGATCGACCGAGCCGTTGCGCTCTCGCATCGCATCTTGCAATGCGACAGCGCAACGAACCGCTTGGACCACGCTGCGAAATTCAACAAGGACGCCGTCACCCGTTCGTTTCACGAGACGCCCGTGGTGCAAAGAAATGGTCGGGTCGACGATGCCCAAATTGATCTCACGCAACTCTGACAGAGTTCGCTCTTCGTTGTTGCCGACCAGCCGACTGAAGCCGACGATGTCGGCGACCAGGATCGCAGCAAGTTTTCGGTGTTCGGTCATCGGCTGTTTCCAAGGAGAAGTTCATCTATGGTTGAAAGAGGACGACGGCACAATGGCAGGCGACCTGAAAGGATTCCATGACGTCTTGAACACGCTACAATTTTTGTGCGGCGCAAAGACTACCTGTACCGAAACGCCCATCAAGTCGCGGAGCGGCAGCCAGCAGTTCTTGGTCTTGTGGCCTTGCAGCTTGTTCCAGGCGTTCAATCGCTGGGATTGCTCGCGTGATGGCAACGCGAGGACAAAGTCGCCATTGGCGTCGCCGCAGCGAAAGCCCGCTTCGTCCGCAGTCTGTGAGTACGAGCATCCCCAAAATTTGCGCATGCAGCGAATGTCGGCAAAGTGGATTGCGACCGCAGAATTTGAAGTCCGTACTCAAGGTCGGCTTAGGGCCGTCCACGATGGCGTCAAGACTTCCCTTTCTGCGGATGCTGCACTGGCTCCGGTGGCGGCAACGGGCCCTTACTACCAGATGCTGCGGCGTGCCCGAACGGCAGCTTTCTGAACGGCCCGCTAAATGTATCGCGGAGTTGAGCAAGTGCCGGTCTCCCATTCTGACTACCATGCCTTGACATACAACCATTGCCTTAGCTTTTGCGTACGGCGTACGGAAACCGAAGAAGCGCGGAAGATACCGCGCTTCAAACTGTCTCAGCTGTCTTGCCGTTTGCATCAATCGTTGTCAGCGCCCACGATTTTCTTGCCACCCTTGTAAACGAGCTTGCCGGCTCCGACAGCGCCTTTGGCAACGACTTTGGTGGTGCCTGCAGCAACACCTACTGTGTTGTCGATGGCTTGGTCGGTTGTACAGCCTGCAACGGCCACAGCAGCGGCGATGAAGGATACGAAGGCAGCTTTGCGAACGGTGAACAGTTTCATTTCCAGGTCTCCTTGTCCCAACAAAGAAGGTTTCAGTTTCAAGCGTGGAAGTTGAGATCGCGGGTCTTACGCGTTGGGACGTTCGTCCCGGCAGGCCTTTGGCGGAATGCCGTGTTGGCCTGATCAACTTCCACAGCCGGGTATCTAAGGGGTTCCGAACGGTAAGGAAAACGAATAAGAATAATGGTTGAAGGCAGAAATACTCAAGGATGCCCTGTATGGATATCGCTTTGATCCGCACGTTCTTGGAAGTTGCGGCCACGGGATCCTTCGTGAATGCGAGCGAACGGCTGTTTGTCACACAATCCGCTGTCAGCTTGCGTGTGCAACGGCTTGAGGACTCCTTGGGAAAGCCTCTTTTCGTTCGATCAAAAGCCGGTGCAGAACTCACACCTGCCGGGCGCGAGTTCGAACGCTATGCACTTTCGCTCATCAAGATTTGGGAAGAAGCCCGCCAGCAGGTGGGCGTTCCCCAAGGGTATACCAAGTCGCTGAGCGTCGCCGCACAGTATTCACTGTGGCCGCGCCTTGGCTTTCGTTGGATCGACAACATGCAGGCCGAGATGCCGACGCTGAATGTCAGGGCGGAGCTGGGCATGCCCGACCGGATCATGCGTTTCCTGATCGAGGGCGTGGTGCAAATTGGCCTTATGTACAGCCCACAATTGCGCCCAGGGCTTACAGCTCAAAAGGTCATGGACGAGGAATTGGTCCTTGCGTCATCCTTTGCGGGTTCCCTTGACGACATCCGCGACCGATATGTCTTTGTTGACTGGGGGCCGGAGTTTGTACACGCGCATGCGCTTGAATTGCCCGACTTGACCAATCCCGGCCTCACACTGTCTCTGGGAGCCATGGCAGCGGACTATGTGGTCGTTCGTCAAGCCGCGGCATACCTGCCTGCACGATACATCAAACGCTATCTGGATGAGGGCCGATTGCACCTCGTTCCGGATGCGCCGATCTTTCCATACCCGATCTGGTCAATCTGGCGGGACGATCTGGACCCAGCCATTCGCCGCGTGGCGCAAGACAGCCTGACAGTCATACGCGATCAGATCGACAGCGAGCAAAGCCAGGTAATGGCGGACCTCGTAGACATCAGTGCAGGAGATGCGCTTGAAATCCTTGGAGATGTTGACGAGACTTAAGCATTAGTAATTCTCACGCTATACCTAATTATTTTGAATTTCTCTTACGCTTAGGCCGCCTCTATCTACCGCTCAGCAGATGATGCTCCCGTTCCAACCGGACGGGTCACTCTTTGTTGGGAAAGGATAGACCCATGCAAAAACGTAACACTTTGATCGCGTCCGTTCTGGCGCTTTTGGTTGCTGCCCCTGGTGTGTTCGCGCAAGGCGCTCTTGTTGGCGTTGATGACCTTGATGATCGGATCGACGACATCCAAGAGGATGTCAGCGATGACCTGACCCAAGCCGACCGCCGCGATCGTTCCATCAACCAATATGCCCAAGGCTGGGCCGGTAGCTTCTCGCTTGGTTTCTCGGCAACTTCGGGCAACACCGACACTGCAGACTTGGACTTTGCGGGTCGCCTGCGCTACGGCAACGGCCCTTGGAACCATACTATCGGTTTCGCGGGTGAGTTCTCGGAAGACAACGATGTTCGCAACAAGGAAGAGATCTTCGCGACCTACGATGTAAACCGTTACCTGAGCGACGATTTCTACATCTTCGGCCTTGCTTCGGTCCGTTACGACGATTTTGACAGCAACCGTTGGGATGCGTTTCTTGGCTTTGGTCCGGGCTACCGCGTGATCAACGACGAACGTCAAACGTGGCGCGTCCAAGCAGGTCCTGGCGTGCGCTATATCGAAGATCAGAACGGTGTCGATCAGACTGATATCGCTGGGATCGCATCCTCGCGCTACTTCTTTTCGATGACAGACACTGTGTCGTTTTCGATCGATACAGATGTTCTGTTCTCGGACGAAGACACGGTCGTGACCAACGACATGGGTGTGAACTTCAAGATGACAGACCGCCTGTCAACGCGGGTGTCATACCGTACCGATTGGGACAGCGACCCGCTGCCCGGTTTGTCGAGCACCGACAACTCGTTCGGCGTCTCCCTCATCTACGGCTTCTGAGGAAGTCTGACCAACCCTCGGTCAACTTGGGGGCGGAGTGATCCGCCCCTCTTTTTTTAGCCAAAGCTGAATGGAGGACAAGCTATGGGCACCGTGGAACAATTGAACAAAACAGAGAGTGGGTTCGCCGAAGTCTTGACCACACAAGCAACCGGCGAGGTCTATGGGCACCGTTTGCGCGGCGCGGCACCGGGTCCGCAACTGGTTGTGGCTGGCATGTGCGCGTCGGCAGAGATTGTTTTCGACCGGCTGCTGCAGATACCGACATTGCCTTGGATGAAAGGCAACCTGCTGCTGATCCAGCTGAACAAGCTCGATAATCTGCAGTTCGATCTGGCGACACTGCCACCCCTTGGGATCATCGACCGGACACTCGTTCTGCCGTGGGACAGTTCTGATGAAACGGATGTCATAGCAGCACGCCGCAACTATCACCTTGTTCTACGTACCTGCGCCGAGCTTGGAATGATCCAAGGCCGTGGCGTCGCCTCTGCGCGTTCAGAGGAGGGGTGAGATGATCGCTCAGCGTTCCATGAATGAAGCCGTCATTGCTGCGGGATCTATTGCCGACAGCCATCCAAGCGCGGTCGCGATGCAACTCATCGAACGAGGTGGTGCGGCCCGCGTGGTCGGGCGTGAACTGCTCGTCGCGCAGCGGATGATCGAAGAAGGTCATGCTTTGCACGGCTGGTTTGTGGGCAGGTCGCTCGCCAAGACGGTGTCACACGTCTAGGATTTACCAAACATTAACTCTGAAGCCTTCTGGTTGAGAAGAAATCAACCTGGGGATTCGGAAATGCGTGACCAAGACTGGATTGTTGAAGTTTGCGAGGACTTGAAGAAGAAGCACGCCCAAAAACACCACCTAACCTTGTTCCCTGAGTGTTTCCGTACTTAACAAAAAGGACGGAAAACATGATTCAATTTCTTTATCGCGACCAATTGGCATCCAAGCCGGTCTTGGCGCATTCAATGTTCTTTGACCGTGGGGTGCAGTTCAAAACCCGTCTGGGTTGGAATGTGAACGTCAACGCGTCGGGCGAAGAGCGAGATCAGTATGACTTGCTCAACCCTTTGTACGTCATTGTAACTGACGATAACGGCAGGCATGAAGCTTCAATGCGCGTGCTGCCGACAACGGGCGAAACCATGTTGAATGACTATTTCATGGACATCGTTGACGGCGTTTCCATCAAAAGCCCTGCTATTTGGGAGTGCACGCGCTTTTGCATCTCATCAGGTGCCCGACCACATTCAGCAGCCAAACTCATGGCCGCTGGCGGCAAGGTGATGCAGTGCTTTCGCATCGAGCACTTTGTCGGTGTCTTCGACCGTCAGATGCTACCTGTGTACCGCCTGCTTGGAGCCGTTCCAACAGTGGTCGGATGGTCCCAAGGAGACACTAACAGGGTCGGCGTTGGCCTGTGGGAGTACTCTCACGATGGCTACGAAAACATGCTGGATCGATGTGGTCTTTCCACAGTTGAGATGGAACTATTTGTCGCGAACTCTGGACTGTTTGATACGGAAACAGAAGACAAGCTCACCGTTGCTGCTTGAGGCATGGTTGGACGGCGCCAAAGCCGTCCACCTCCTACCATCCAAGTTCGGACCGACCGCGCAGACAGCACCACTGACATTTCCCGCTTCATTGGGGCAGGATATGGCGATTTCACCAGCAATAGGCACCATAAGATTAAAGTTATGAATTTTCCTGCATGCGGGCCGCTCGTTTGGCGGCTAAGCACAGTGCTTTTTCACCCATGCCATGAACTTGGCGTAGAGGATGAGGCGGACTATACCGTTTTGTTCTTTGCTGACATCATGCACGACGGCCGCGATGAAGCGATGCGCAATCTGCCCGCGCGCCTATTATTCAGCGGCAATAAGCCAGTGTTCGTTGTCGGGGCTGACCAATATGAACTCGCCAGTGAACGAGGCTATCGCAACTTCTGGAATATCTACCACCGCCCGCCTGAAAAGGCGCATCGTCATTATTTACTTGAGCGGCGCGACAGCTTGCTGCCCATGGACGATCAGAAGTTCAAGGGCGCATTCTATACTCCGCTGCATATTGTTGACAAAGCCTATGACCAGTTGACTTCGTCCTTGGGAAAGAACTGGCAAAAGAAATATATCGTATGGGACATGTGCGCGGGTGTCGGTAATCTGGAGGCCAAGCACTCCAACCTGCGCAATGTTTACATGTCCACACTGGATCAAGAGGACGTGACGATCATGCGCAGCAATCCGGCTTTCGCAGGGGCCGAGATTTTTCAGTATGACTATTTGAACGACGATGTGGATGATTTTGGGCAGATTGATTACGACCTGTCCGGTAAGCTGCCACCAGCGCTGAGACAATCGATTGCCGATGCACGCGATCGCAAGAAGGGTGCAAAGCCCATTCTGGTGCTGATCAATCCGCCCTATGCAGAAAGCGGGTCAGGAACTGCAAAAGGTAGCGAGAACAAAATCGGTGTTGAAAAAACTCGTATCAATGGATGGATGCGCGAACTGAATCTTGGCTTCGCCAGCAAAGAACTTTTTGCTCAATTTTTAGTTCGTATTCGGCAAGAACTACCTCGGTCGAAACTAGCGATGTTTAGCACGCTCAAATACATTAATTCTCCAAACTTCGACTGTTTAGAAACGTCTGGCAGGCAAAATATCTTGATGGTTTTATTGTTCATAGCCATGCATTTGACGGACTAAAAGGGAATTTCCCAATTGGCTTCTTGATCTGGGATCAGTCCACTCAGGCAGTAATTCGCAATGTGACCGCGAACGCGTTGGACCGGACCGGTGCTTTGGTCGCTGAGAAGACATTTGCGGCCCGTGCAAAGAGTTCACTTTTAAACGCTTGGATTTCGCCCCCTAAGGCGCAGGGTGATCCGGCGCTCCCTTTGTCAAATGCTCTTACAGTATCCAACAATCCGCGCCAAAAGCTGTGGTGCAATGGGGCGGTTGGTTTTCTCTTTGCTGGGAACAACGATTTGCAGAATGCGTCGACGGGAACCTGTCTTACGTCTTCGATATATACGGGAAGAAACGGAGGTGGCGTATGGATACTCTCAGACAATCTCGAGCGCGCGGCTGTTGTTTTTTCGGTCCGTCGCCTCATCAAGCCGACATGGCTCAACGATCGGGATCAGTTCCTGCAACCCGCGCAGCCTATGACGGATGCGTTCAAATCTGACTGCCTCGTTTGGATGCTGTTCAACGGCAGTAACCTGACCGCAGGCGCCGACGGGCTGCGCTGGGAAGATCAGGATTGGTCGCTCACCAATCATTTTATTCCTTTCACCGAGAGTCAGATCGGCGTGAATGCACGGTTTGAGAGTGATTTCATGGTGCGCCACATGGACGAAATGACCTTCTCGCCCGAGGCGAAGGCAGTGCTCGATGAAGGCCGCAAGCTGTTCCAACGGTTCCATGGCATCAGCTTCCCCAACAAGATCAGGCTGGAATTCAAATTGGGCCGCGCAGATGCAGGTTGGTATCAGGTCCGCCGCGCACTGGAAGCCTATGACGATACAGAACTAACAGACTTCGATCCTTTCAAAGCCGCATATGCCGCCTTGACGACAAAGCTGCGCCCGCAGGTGTTCGAGCTTGGATTTTTGCCGAGCTAGGTGGGTTTTGGTAGCCGATGTTGCGATCAGCATGCTGAAAACTAGCTAGTCGGATCTATCGATTTAGCATGGTCGAAAGTCTGCATTGTGGCGACGATCCAATTGGGTTCGCATCTGCAGCGAAAGTCCGCTCCGTCCGCCCGACCTACCGGAGCTTATCGGTCCCAGCAGGACGAAACGAACGTCGGCTACGGGCTGGCACCAGCCGTTTACGCCAATCTCAACCGTGCCACCCGGCCTGCCTCGCTTGAGCTCCGCAAAGGCTCCGCTCAGCAGGCCTTGACCGCAACCATATCAACAGAAAGGAATAGGAACGGATTCTACACCTAAACGGCCCGGATGAGGGGGCTGCGTCATATAGTGTGGGTCGCAAAGCAACGGCTAACCCGTTCTTTGTTTCGTTTTTGCGCTTTCCTGTACGTCTAATTTTACAAGCGTTAGGTGCTTCTTTGTTGGACCGAGTGTGCAATCGAGTCCAATTTCGGCTTGCGCAACCTTCGCTGTTTTCAAAGCGGCTTCTGCGACCGCCTCCATACCAACGTCCGTTGCGTAACGGGCGATGTCTTTGCAGACTGGGACTATCCAAAAGTGTTCCTTCATCACATACCTCTATTTTTGGGCGAGCTACCGTTAGTCAATGCACCTTAGAGGTGTAATGATTAAACTTTAGTAAACCGAACTGTTTACAGCGGCATAATTTCAAACATTGGGTTTGGCTATACTTGGCTGTCATCCTTGATTTGTACTCTCGGCGTGTCATTGGCTGGGCAGTGAGTAATCGTTTGAAGCGGGATCTGGCGATCCGAGCGTTGAAGATGGCGGTCGCACTGCGGCAATCGCCTAAGGGTTGCATCCATCATACGGACCGCGGGCCGCAATACTGCTCACATGACTACCAGAAGATATTGCGCCAGTACGGGTTCAAGGGCTCGATGAGCGGCAAAGGCAATTGTTACGACAATTCCGCTGTCGAGACCTTTTTCAAAACGATCAAAGCAGAGCTGATATGGCGAAGGTCGTGGCGAACCAGACGGCAGGCTGAAGCGGCCATTTTCCAGTACATCAATGGCTTCTACAATCCACGGCGCCGACACTCAGCACTGGGCTGGAAAAGCCGCGCCGCATTCGAACGGAAAGTAGCCTAAACGAGCACTTGGGGCGGCACTAAAGCGTCACAGGTCCAGTGCTTCTCGGTACGCTTAATCATCTCCGGACCAAAGTTTTGGACCAGCGATAAACTGTCGACCGATCGACGGTGATATCGCGCTCTGCCCGGAGATCGACCACATTCTAGTAGGATAGAGGGAAACGCAGGTACCAACGCACGGCACATAATATGATCTCGCGCGGGAAGAGGTGATGCTTGAACGGGGATTTAGGCGGCATGTTCAACCTTAAAAACGCGAAAATGACCAAGCCAACGGACTAATGCAACAGTCCCACCGCGGAACATGTTGACAAGTCTTAAGAAAACCGAAACCCAAACAGGCCTACTCAACATCTGCGTGCACTCTGGGTAGCTGATTGCTTGGAACACCTCGCGCAACGGTCTCTGATACACATTTCGTAAACGCTCTTTTGCCAGTATTGCCTATCGATGAGGCGAATCGGACTAAAACAGTTATGCATATTCCATTGACCCGCAATGAGATCGCAGGGTTTCTCGAGATCAACACCATGCAAGTGGATCTATTGTCAGCAACAGGTCGTCTCCAAAAATCCTTGAGCTGTCCACTTCGGATCTCGACAGAGTTCACCTACAGCACCGTCTATGACGTGCTGGAATTTGCGTTATCGGCAGGTCATTTGCCCGTTACCTTGGCCCGTGAAACTGCGGCACTTTGGGTTGCGCAAATGGCTGAGGCTGACGAATGGGACACCTATGTTAGAGCCAGCACGGTGCGGCGCATTGAAATGCTCATCGAATTGGCAAGGGACGACGGTTTGGATGTCATGACGCCCAATCACGAAAAGGTGGCCACCTCCCTTATTCTGTCACAAATGGCACTGATCTCATCGGCTTCCGAGATAAAAGCCGTCAGCTGATGAGGCGCATATCCCAATCGCCTACGTTAGGGGCAGGACTTCGGTAACGGGGGCGTCCCAGTCAAGCGCTTTCGCTCAAAACAATTGATCCGCCATAGCGGTTCCTTTGTTTCTTTTGGTGCCTGCCCTGGCTTCCGTCGTGGCTTTCGGCTGAGATCCTTGGGGTACATGCTTCGGTTCGTGGTCAGCGCGGCGGCTGCCAACATGATGTTGTTCGATATAATTCCGATGTGCCCATCTCATAGGCGTGCTTGACTTGGGTCAGCGACAGTCCAGACCACGGCATCATCGGAACCACATCCCTGCGGGACTTCGAAAGCCTACTATTAAGTAGGCAAACGGTGGGATGTTATCCTGTCAGACAAGGTTCGGTGCAGCATCCGACTTGAAGGTTGTGCCATCGACCCAAATCCGATGAAGAATGACCGCGATGCGGCGTGCGAGAGCGACCATCGCGATTTTGCGGCCACGCCGCTGTACGAGTTGGGCTCCCCATGTTCTCAGCCAGGTCGATCGGCCACGGTTCATCATGACGGTTGCCGCCTGGCACAATGCTCGCCTCAGATTGACGTCACCAGCTTTGGTGATGCCGCCTGACACGTCCCGTTCACCGGACTGGTTGCGTGAGGGCGTCAGACCAACCCAGGGGCCGACCCGCTTTGAAGAGCGAAAGCGGCTCGGGTCATCGATGGCTGTCCGGAAGGTCAATGCCACAACTGCACCGATCCCAGGCATTGTCATTAAGCGATGACAAACCGGATCATCCTGGGCGAGCTGGCGTACCTGTTTGTCAAGCGCTGCCAGTTCCTGTCGCAACGATGCTCTGGCCCGCAGCATCGGTTCTGTCGCGGTTTCCAGCATCAGATTGCCATCTGCCAATTCCCGAATTCGTGTCTCAAACCTACCGCGGGAGATCGCACCGACCTTGAGTCCAAAATTCCGCAGCAGTCCGCGCAACGACATTTCCAGAGTGATCATGTTCTGCTGGGTAGCCTTTCGGGCGCCGAGAACCGCTCGGGTTTCCTGAGCAGAGACGGATTTACAGTGGCCCGGTCGGAACCAGCGGAGATGAAGAAGGCGTGCAATCCCTTCTGCATCGCGTCGATCCGTCTTGATCGGCATCGCCTTCAGCGCTCCTTTCACCTGCCGCGTTTCCATGAGTACTGCATCAAGGCCAGCTTCGGTCAGCCCTCGGCGCAGCCATTGCGACAGTGGCCCAGCTTCCAGGCCAATTGCTCCGATGCAGCCATCAAGTTTGTCCAACCAGCGCGCCAGAGCTACCGGTTCACTTTGAGTCTCTGCATTTTTTACGATCTGGCCACGCTCGCCGACCACACACACAGCGGTCTTCGCCAACGACACATCCAATCCAATAAACAACCGTCCTCCATATGGGTTCAATACGGGCATGGCGACAACTCAACATTGATCTGGCAAGTGCCAGAGGCAGTGCGTGACGCAGGCCCCGTTACAGCATCTCATAACCAATAAATGACGGTAGCTGCGAGCGCGATTGCTGAGAGAAAGACGTTCGGACAGCGGTCGTAGCGTGTTGCGGCCCGTCGCCAGTCTTTCAGCCTGCCGAACATAATCTCGATCCTGTTGCGTCGTTTGTAGCGGCGCTTGTCGTATTTGACTGTCTTCTAGCGCTGCTTTCGCACAGGGATGCAGGCGCGTAACCCTTTGTCTTTCAATGCTTCTCTAAACCAGTCGGCGTCGTAGCCACGATCTCCGAGCAGCCATTCCACCTTTGGCAAACTGCCCACCAACGCGCGGACCCCGATGTAATCGCTGACTTGTTCTGCCGCAACGAAGAGGTTCAGTGGTCGGAATTTGCTGTCGCAGATGGAGTGTAGCTTTGTGTTCATGCCGCCTTTGGTTCGACCGATCAGGCGTCTACGCCGCCCTTTTTGACGCCCATGCTGGTCGCCGTTCGGTGGGCCTTGAGATAGGTTGCATCGATCATGACGGTCTTCTCTTCGCCGTGATCGGCTGCCAGTCCCATCAGCATCTTGGCGAAGATGCCCTTATGGCTCCACCGATTCCACCGATTGTACAGCGTCTTATGCGGACTATAAGCAGCGGGTGCGTCACGCCACCGTAAGCCATTGCGATTTAAAAAGATAATCCCACTCAAAACGCGCCTGTCATCAACGCGAAGTTTGCCGTGGGACTTCGGGAAGAAGGGCTCAAGGCGCGCCATCTGCGCATCTGTCGGCCAGAAAAGATCAGACATGTTCACCGCTCGTTTTTCGAACCGTGAATCACGCTGTCAGGCGAAAATCAATGGGTCCTGACCCTAGGGGGCAGGTCACTGCTTCGCCTTGCTTGATGATGAACGCCTTTTGCGCGTCCGCGAATTTGGATGCTTTCATCGTCATCCGCTCCTCTCCCAGCCAAAGGAAATCTAGCGGAAAACTCTAGCCGGAAACGAGGACGTTTTTAGGAGGCACAGCACCATTCTTCCAAAACGCAACTACCTTGAAACCTCTTCATATCAAATATGGTTAGTCAACTTCAACACGAAGAAGACAAACGATGTTTCGCAAGTCTTTTTTACCGCAAATTTCGGGGCCAACAACAAATGGGTTTATTACATCTTTGTGTCTCTTAAAGTGCTCATTTAGACCTCCCTCCTTTCGAGGGGGACCAGCTTCTCCAACTCTGTACAGACTGCCGCCGTCGAGGATTTTGGACGTCGATGATGTACTGGCAGAGGATAGCCCTCTCTCTGCACGTTTGCAACGACCTGCGCCAAATCAGCTCAGCCTTAATCGTCTTGTAAACGTCCCCAAGGCGGAGTGGTCGTTGCTTTTGCTCTTGTGACAAACCGATGCATGGGAGCAATGCTGACGCCAGGTCTTCTGCTAATCGTGGGAGCAATAATGTCTGTCGCTATCGCTGTGACGAATGTAGCCACGTAGGAGGCGGGCGAGGCGTCATCGCCACCTGTCACGTGGCGATCGCTACTTAGTATTTCATCCGATTGCCGACCTCACGGTCAATCACACGGCGGGAATATAAATCCACGATCAACGCAAAAAACAGGCATCCTTTGTAGGTTCGCGCTTAGCTGATGTCGCTCGTCCATTTCCGGCGGAGCGTGTTCGCTGGCAGGTCCCCTTTCAAAAGGTTAGGCGTGGTTGCCGTAGGCCGTGGAGTTGTATTTCTTGGATCTCTCGATCGTTGTGCCGTTCTCTTACAGCAGTCCAGCAACGCGGAGATGCCAATATTCAAACCGAGCAGCATCAGATCTTTGCGCATTTGTTGGTGGGCCCCCTAGACCGAAGGTAGACTATACCCTGATGTTAACAAACACGAACAAACTCTTCCTCGGACTTTAGCTGGACGGACTCGAAAGATCCGAAAGTCTCGTTCGGTAAATTCCAGAGCCAGGTAAAGACACTTTCTTGGAAATCAACGGCCATGCTCTTGGACGTACTGAAGCAACGTAGCTATTAGCCTGCGAAAAAAGGTCGTAGCCACTTTTGAGATCCGTCTATTCACTTAAAGAACGGGGTCGTCCTGTAGAAATCGCTTTTTCTTGCGAACAAAGCCAAGCTTATACTCCGTCTACACACCAGTCTCCCGGTGAACCTGTACCTATATATTCACCGTCAACACTGCAACATCAAAATCCAACTCAACCTTTCTGCGTAGCGACCTACGTGACAGCACAATCCTCGTCGCGTTTGCGTACAATTATTCATGCGTTTCCATCTGATAGCTAGACTAATTTGACGCAAAAGATGTAACGAAATGCGTCGCTCTAAACCGAAACAGGTCCAGAATGTCGAAGCGATCAGCAGTAAACATGTATACAGCCTCACAGATCGTAGATCTAGTAAACTAAGTAAAATCACTGTAACATCAGAGCGCCGGACAAAGATGCCAACCACTATACCGAAGAATGGGTTTTGGCGCGCGTAAGCTCTAAAAACATGCATCCACAGGTTAACTCAAAAACAATCGCCGACAATTTTCCGTCAAGATCCCCTGGAGACATATCAGGATTTCAAATTCCTTTTCGATAAATCAGTGCTTGAAGAATATGAAATTACCCGTGCTGTGACGCCGTAACTTCCTGATATATAGAAGCCCTTTTTAGAAGCGATATTATTCACCAGAAAATTAAATTTAATTTAATATAAATTTATAGGATTGGCCCGCCCAAATTTTACTACATTTTTGCCTTATAAACATATTTTGGACATGCTTCAGAACCAATAATACCCGCTTGCTGCATCAAATAAATCCCACAGAAAGCGTTTCAGCGGCAGCTAATAGAGAGTCCGCTTCGTTCAGTTTGTGGGGCAATTATGAACGTACAAAATATATCTATTGTTGGTAAGGAGCCAATCTCCATCGATCTATTCGGCGGAAACCTACTTGCGCCGGTAGTACCACTAACAGGTCCCGGTTCTTACGAGGAAGCAATCGATTATCTTGGCATAAGCGGATTACGGTTTCCCGGCGGTTCGCTTACAGAATATGCATTTGATATCAACAATCCAGACGAACCGATGGTCTATAATCCAGATCTTGATGTAACCTGGAATATGATCGGCCTTACCGACTTCATGAATTATGCTGGAGAAAATGATCAAGGTGTAACACTGGTTATTCCGACTCGAATGTATTTGTCGGAAGAGACTGATGATAACGGAGATAGATTTGCACAAATAAATGAAACTGAAATTCGCGACTATATATCCAAAGTTTTAAGTGGCGAATACGGTGACGCTACTATTCAGGCCTTTGAAATTGGCAATGAATATTGGGGGTCCGGAGGCATGAATGCAATCGAGTATGGCCGGTTGGCCAGCGAGATGGCCCTCATTATTGATGATGAACTACAAAACCATGATCAAAACGACGTAGATATCCTTGTTCAAAAGGGAAATAATTTTGACAACTCGCGTTTAAGTGACGACTATGAAGGTGTATCGTCAGATGAGGCTTTAGAGGATATTAACGAGGTCTATAATGTGGAGTTAGAAGATGATGCTCTATTTTCAAACGGCGATATAAACTGGGCGTATGTAAATGCAAAGATTATCCTGTCTCAGTTTGATACTGAACAAGAAATGGGCGCTGTCGATGGTGTAGTGACACACATTTACTCTCGCGGTGAAGTAGCCGAGCAAACACGTTATTTCGACTTAGATCAGATGCATAGCACGTGGCTAGCTGAGAACCCAGAACTCGAAATTTACATAACAGAATGGAACCTCAAGTCGGAGCCCAATCTGGACCGAGACGAGGATTACGGGCTGTTCCAAGCTCAAGAAATGCTGAATATCATGGAAGAGTTTATTGGAGCCGGGGTCGATCACGCTCATGTTTGGCCACTAGTTCAGCGGACGGCAAACCCTTTGTCAGAGGGTACGGAGTTTACTGGGGCGACTGCTCCGGGCGAGATGTTTGCTATGATGGTGGAAACACTTCCGGGCAAGACCTTAATTGACTTGAATCAAGAAGACAGGGATACTGAAGTTAACGATGGGTCTATTTCGACACATATGTTTGCTGGTGAAGAGGAATTGGTTCTTTATGTAATGAATAATAGCCGAGAAAATGGTGCTAACGCTGAAGTGGATATTAGTGGCTTTGTAGAGGATTTTGGAGGCTTCGAGGCTCTTGTTTTGGGCGTGGAGGACGGAGAAGCTCCGGGCGACAATAGTTCTGATGCAACCATTGAAGAGGTAGATGCTGATTGGACGGCAAACGCACCTTTGGAGGTAAGCCTTTCTCCAGGTGAAGTAATGCAGATCATTTTGACAGATGTAACGCCAACGGACGGGTTCTTACCGATCTGGGAGCAAGCAAATTCTGAAGATCCCTTTGCAATTCTCAATGATGAGAGCGAGGTAGAGGATGAAACTACGTCTGATTCAGGCGAAAATACATCAGATGAATTGCCGCTCCCACCAATACCAATTGATGAGGGTGACCAAAATTTTGATGAAGAGGAGGCTGAAGAGGAAGAGGAAGATGGTTTCGATTTTGGCTTCGAATTGGGCATCGGGCTTTTGTTTCTGATGGGTTTGGCCGGAGCTGGATTTTGAACGAAGCCTGTTGCGTTCTCCTGCGGTTGACTTGGATTTAAAATGTTTTGTCACATTGTTCAGAAGGCTCGCTTTAGCAGCTGTGTTTATCCAAGCAAAACGACGTCGCCAGCCTAATATTAAATGGCCGAACTCGGCGCTTCGACCTATAGTGGTTCCTAGGGGTCCATCTTGCAGGTGAAACTCGTGTTTTACCCGTTGCAACTAGGGGCAGGACTTCGGTAACGGGGGCGTCCCAGTCAAGCGCTTTCGCTCAAAACAATTGATCCGCCATAGCGGTTCCTTTGTTTCTTTTGGTGCCTGCCCTGGCTTCCGTCGTGGCTTTCGGCTGAGATCCTTGGGGTACATGCTTCGGTTCGTGGTCAGCGCGGCGGCTGCCAACATGATGTTGTTCGATATAATTCCGATGTGCCCATCTCATAGGCGTGCTTGACTTAGGTCAGCGACAGTCCAGACCACGGCATCATCGGAACCACATCCCTGCGGGACTTCGAAAGCCTACTATTAAGTAGGCAAACGGTGGGATGTTGTCCTGTCAGACAAGGTTCGGTGCAGCATCCGACTTGAAGGTTGTGCCATCGACCCAAATGCTACGCCTCGTCTGCATGTACAGTTGCGCCATGCTCGACATTTGCGGCCACCAGAGCAACGCCCTCGGCTTCGGATTGGGTCACATAGGTAAGTGTGCGGCCACCACGCTCACGCATGACAATAACGGACTGGCGCTTGCCCGACGGATGGACCTTCTTGCGACGGTCCTTTCGGTCCTTCTTTGCATTGGCGGGCTTCACGTAGCCACCAAAATAAGCACCGTCCACCTCGACATTGCCGGACAGCGCGCCCGCGTTACGAGCGGTCTCTGTACTTTCGCGGACCTTGTGGAGCAAACCGAAGGCGGTTTCGTAGTCAACCGACAGGTCGCGGGATAGCTGCAATGCGCTGTAGCCCTTTGCGCCATTTATAAAGATGGCGATTGCGGCCAGAATTTCCCGCACTTGCAGCTTGCGGCCATGAAAGACCGTGCCGGACGTGATGCTGTACTGTTTATGGCACAGGACCTACGGCGCTGGTTTCCGGACCGCACGCTGATCCTGACGTGGCATCGAACCATTTTTCTGGGCAGATAAAGGTCCAATGCAAACGGGCATCGTCCTGTCGCCAATTCTGATTGCGCGAGCCATACTGGAGCCGTCCGCTGCAAGCAGTCGTTCACCTTTGATTAAAACGCGATCAAACGGCGGGTTTGCCCGCAGCGGTGGCGCTGTTGTGGAAGGCTTGCACTTCGTAGCCCCGCACACGACGCCGCGCGCGCGGGAACGGGGCGGGTGCGTCAGGCGATGCCAGTTCGGGGTAAAGTGTCACGAGGCGGCTCCGGGCCATAGGATCAAGGCTTTGCCGGGCAACAGGGCCGGGGTAAAAGCTTTCGGCGAGCATACCGTTGGCCCAGACCAGTGCGTGCCCTTCGACCATGAAGTGGATGTATTCGACCGCCCGCTGCCCGTCCGCTTGCACGATCGTGTTGCCATCCACGCAATCGCGCGCGGCCATCAGCACTTCGGTCGTGTCAAAGAGCATATGAAAGCCTGCGTCCCTGCGGAACAGGCAATGCCGCGGCGAGACCCCTGTCGGAGCGAATGGTTGATCGGGGCCAAACGTGTCTGGCGCGATCCAGACCGGCAAGTCGTCGCCTTGGGGAAACAGGATCATCCGTTGCGCCACCCAGGTGACGGGCTGTGCGCCGCCATCGAGGGTCATAACCCGTTGGCCAACCGCAAGCGTCTCCACCGGCACATCGCCTTCTGGCGTGCGGATCAGTGTACCACGGACAAAGCACACGATTTCGCCATAGGGCGTGCCGCCCCCGTCGTTCTTGAATGCGATGTCATAGGTGGTACCGGGCACCAGTGGTGCAGTTGATACCACCAGTGTCAGATCGCCCTGATTTTCGCCGGGCCCCGCAGCGACAAAGAGAAGGTCGATCGGGTCGCCGCCGCCCACGGGCGTGGCAGTGAGGGTAAATTCAACCTCAAGCACCGCACCGGCGTCCACCTGGAGCGGGTTCCCGGCGGCACTGACGGTGTCGATGTCGTCGCGCAGGATCTGGTTCAGCGGCATGCCGCCTGGATCATCCTGGAACCCGTCGTCGAATTCCATGTCGTCATCATCGACATTGATGTCGATGGTTGACGCCCCCAACGCCAGTGTCGCCTGCGCGTCGTTCGGCAAGGAAAACGGGCCGTTCTGGCTGGGGTTCAGCTGCCCGTTATCGTTGACAAAGGTGAAGTCCTCAAACAGGAAACCTGTGATTGATCCGCCATTCGGCATCGTCGAATTCTCCAACATCGGCCTGTGTCTGACGGGCCGCTCAAAAAGAAACTATACACGTATGGCGGGCGTGCGCCTACGCGCCATTGATCACAGTGGAGAAACAGTCTGTTAACCAGCGCTTTGCCGCTCATTGCGTGGGTGATGCGGTGGCGGCCGTGGCGCGCAGGGCCGCATCGGTAGAAGCGTCGGCGGGAAAGCAAGGCTCGATCTTGCAATCTTCCTGCCGTTTCGGGACGGCATTTGATGTCAGCTGGGTGCCATTATCGCTGACTACGAGGCAGGGGCAGCCTTACATCTCGGCAATGCGATCCATTGCGCGGGCCACCGCAGGAGAGGCTGTCAGACACGAAGTCCAATGATCCCATTGACCGTCAGGCGTTTTCGTAAGGCAAAATCTGCCTAGGCAGGACGCTGATTTGGCCGCTGTGGGATCGCCATTGGTCCCTGCGCGCTTGCGTCCATCATGTTTACGAACGGGTGCCACTTCCATGCCGCCGTTTGCACCGGTGACCGTCAAAGTCTTTCCGCCGGAAGAAGCGTGCGCGGATGGAGTGGATGTCCAGCCCACCAATTGGACAACTTTGAGAGAACCAAGAAACGTGATCTCTGTTCACATTCTGAGCGCCAGTGAGCGACTGTGAACCGGATATCTAGAAGAAAGACGCGCCAACGTTCCTCTAAACCAATTTCTCATCGCGTCTGCCTTTCGATCACAAAAAACCGCTTTTGAAGTCAAGCATCCCGCACAGCTGACGTGTGCGACCGCGGGGTGTGGCAGTTGCAAGACCCTCCGGCTTTACGGAGCGTATGACATGGCAGACCGACCTTCGTGTCCGATCACGCGATGCCCGCGTGTGGGGCTATGACCCATCACGGATTTGAATCAGTGCGGCGCAATGGATTCAGAACTGTCGTTGGACGTGGAATCCGCCCGGGCGCATAATGCTCCCATGGGTGAACTCGAAACGCAGCATCTGGACCTTGTCCGCATCAACCCGTCGGAAAACATGGCGCGGTTTTACGGCATTGCGCTGCAACCGACCCTTTTTGGTGAGGTCGCAGTAGTGCGATGCTGGGGCCGGATCGGAACGCGCGGCCGGGCCACCGCGCACACCTACGCAGATTTTTCCGGCGCGGCAGACGCATTTGCCGACCTTGCGCAGAAGAAGCGCGCAAGGGGGTATGTGGAAGATACGAACTGATTTTTAGGGCGGGACCCGTCATTCGTTGCGAAAGCAAAGGTACGCACCTGCCAGCCAAAATGCTGATGTCAAAGGTATGGTGCTTCGACGCCTCATGCGTGCGGTTTCGATACACGAACGGAAAGGTGTCAAAACCAAAGGGCGCGTCGCTGTGACGGTCGCGGCACAACTTGCTGCTAAAGTCGCATATGGATGCCGTGACGGGCGCGCTAGTTTGGCGGTCTAAAGAGGAGGAATCTGCAATGGCATGGACAAAACCCAAGGCGCGCGAAATCAAGTGCGGTATGGAGATCAACATGTATGGCCCTGGCGAAGATGACGACCGCGGCGCAGAGCGTGACGTGATCTAAGCTCACTTTCGGGACATGAAACTGATCGTTCTTGGGGCGGCCGCCGGTGGTGGGCTGCCCCAATGGAATTGTGGCTGTCCCAACTGCGCGGATGCACGGATGGGGATCATTCCGCGCATGACGCAGTCGTCACTCGCGGTATCGGTCGATGGTACGGCTTGGTCTGTGCTGAATGCCTCGCCTGACATTCGGGCGCAGGTGGATGCCTGTGCGGCCATGCACCCGCCAGGTTTGCGCGGATCACCCATCGCGTCGGTTGTTTTGACCAACGGTGACATCGATCACATTGCGGGGCTGCTGACGCTGCGCGAAAAGACTCCGTTCGACGTGCACGCGACCGCGGCGGGCCTTGATATCCTCGCGTCGAACTCTGTGTTTGGTGTTCTGGATCCCGATCTAGTGGCACGCCACCCCATCGCGCTGGACCAGGCATTTGAGCCGGTTCCCGGTTTGACCGTCACGCCCATTGCGGTGCCGGGCAAGGTGGCGCTGTTTCTCGAAGGTGACACACTGAACCTGGAGGAAGTGGGGGAGCAGACCGTGGGATTGCTCTTGGAACAGGGTGGGGCGCGGGTGGCCTACGTTCCCGGCTGCGCGGCCATCCCGGACTGGTTGCTGGAAAGGTTGGAGGGTGTGGACCTGCTGCTGTTTGACGGGACGGTTTGGAACAATGACGACATGCAACGCACGGGGACCGGCGAAAAGACGGGCGCGCGCATGGGTCATGTGCCGATGAACGGCGCGCAGGGCAGTTTGGCGCGGTTGCGCAATCTGGAGGCACGCAAGGTGTTCATTCACATCAACAACACCAATCCCATTCTGCAACCGGCCAGTGACGCAAGGGCACAGGTGCTGGCCGAGGGCTGGGAGATCGCCCATGACGGGATGGAGATCACGCTGTGACCATGCATCCAGACAGCGCGGACATGTTCGAAGCGCGCCTGCGTGCCGTCGGTGAGGCGCAGTACCATGACAAGCATCCGTTCCATCACAAACTGCATGCGGGCGACTGTACGCCCGATCAGGTGCGTGCCTGGGTTATCAACCGGTATTATTATCAGACGCGCATCCCGATGAAGGATGCCGCGTTCATGTCGCGGGTGTCCGATCCGGCGCTGCGTCGGTCATGGCGGTCGCGGATCGAAGATCACGACGGCTCGGCACCCGGCGAGGGCGGCATTGCGCGCTGGCTGAAGCTGGCGGAGGGCGTGGGGTTGGACCCTGACTATGTCGCGTCCGAAGTGGGGATTTTGCCCGCCACACGCTTTGCCGTCGACGCCTATGTGCGTTTTGTGCGGGATGAGCCGCTGCTGCCGGCTGTGGCCTCATCGCTCACCGAGCTTTTTGCTCCAGCCATTCACAAGAACCGCATTGCGGGGCTGTTGGAGCATTATGATTTCGCGAATGCGGACACGTTGTCCTATTTCCAGAACCGGTTGAACGAAGCGCCCAAGGACGTGGCCTTTGGCCTGAAATGGGTGATGGATCATGCGGTGACGCGTGCCGATCAGGACGCTGCGGTGCGTGCGTTGACCTTCAAGACCGAAGTGCTGTGGGCGCAGCTTGATGCGCTTTGGTCCGCCTATGTCGAACCGGGGCGGATACCGCCGGGTGGCTGGCAACCGGGCGAGGGGTTGGCACGGTGACTCAGGACGACGTGCCATATCTGCCACGCGGTGTGCGGACGCAATACGATGCGGTGCGCGAGATGGACGTGCTGCTGGGGCCGGAGCGGGTGCTGATGCTGGATCAGGTGGGGGTGGCCGTGTTGGGACAGTTGGACGGTGTGGCAAGCCTGGCCGAGATTTCGGAGACCTTGGCAAAGGTATACGACGCGCCGCTGGATGTGATCGCGCCGGATGTGACAGCATTTGTAATGGATCTGCGGGATCGGGGGATGGTTCATGTCCATCCGCGTTGACCCCCCGATGGCCATGCTGGCCGAACTGACCCATCGCTGTCCGCTGGCCTGTCCGTATTGTTCAAACCCGACCGAGTTGCTGGCCAAGGACGCTGAACTGAGCACAGAGGCGTGGGCGGATATCTTTCAGCAGGCCGCGCGTCTGGGTGTCCTACAGTTGCATTTGTCGGGGGGGAGCCTGCATCACGGCGCGATCTGGTTGATCTGGTCATCGCGGCGCGTGAGGCGGGGCTTTATACCAACCTGATCACCTCGGGCATTGGTTTGAATGAAACGCGTCTGCGCGATCTGGATGCGGCGGGTCTGGATCATGTACAACTGTCGCTCCAGGGCGTGACGGCGTCCATGGCGGACCGTATCGGCGGATACAAGGGCGGGTTTGACCGCAAGATGCATGTGGCCGAGATCATTGGCGATATCGGCTTTCCGCTGACCCTGAACGCCGTCATGCATCGTGATAATCTGGACGATCTGCCTGCGACGATCGACATGGCGCGGCGTCTTGGCGCGCGTCGGATCGAGGTTGCGTGTGTTCAGTTCCAGGGCTGGGCGCTGGTGAACCGTGCGGCCTTGCAGCCCAGCCGGGCGCAGGTGGACGCCGCCAAGACGACGGTGGCGGACGCGACCCGCGCCCTGAAGGGGCAATTAGTGATCGACTTTGTACCGCCCGATTACTACTCGGACTTTCCCAAGGCGTGCATGAATGGATGGGGGTCGACGGGCCTGAACATCACGCCCGATGGCACCGTTCTGCCCTGTCACGCCGCCGAGACCATCCCGCATCTGCAGTTCGACAATGCCACGCAGCGCAGCCTGTCGGACATTTGGTACAAGGGTGACGCATTCAATGCGTATCGCGGCACCGATTGGCTGCCAGACCTGTGCCAGTCCTGCGACCGCCGCGAGATCGACTTTGGCGGGTGCCGCTGTCAGGCAATGGCGGTGCTCGGGGATGCATCCGCCACGGACCCGGTCTGCCGCAAATCCGCGGGTCGGGCCCAACTGGATGCCTTGTTGAACGAAGAGGTGCACGAAGTCGCCGCGCCGGACTTCGTTTATCGCCGGTAGGGAGGCCGCCATGGGACAAAGCGTGCAGAGGATCGCAGCCACTGCGGGCATCTTCGGGCTTGTCCTTGCGACCGCGGCGCAAGCCACCTGTACCGAAGACGCGATGATCGTCTTTGACGGATCAGGGTCGATGGCCGAAATGGGGTTCAACCAGATTGACGAGCCGCGCATCTTTGAGGCGCGCCGGGCGGTGCGTACCGCTATGCCGCAAGTCGCACCGTTCCGCAGAATTGGCCTGATTGTCTATGGTCCCGGCGGCGCCGGTGGTGTCGGCGAATGCTCGGGCATCGAACTGCGCTTTGGCCCGCGCAGCGATGCGGCGGGCGCGGTCATTTCTGCTATCGACGGCTTGCAACCCGAAGGGCGCACGGCGCTGACCGAAGCGGTGGCATTGGCGGTAGAGACACTGGGCGGGCCAGAGGTGCCGGGAACCGTTGTGCTTGTGACCGATGGCAAGGAAACGTGCGGCGGGCAGACCTGTTCGCTTGCCGCGCAATTGTCCGGGATGGGCACGACCGTGCATGTCATCGGTTTCAAGGTGCGGGGTGAGCATTTCGGATGGGAGACCGAAGGCGACACAGATTACCTGAACTCGGTCAGTGTGGCCCGGTGTCTGGCGGATCAGACAGGCGGTGAATACGTCAACACCGAAAGCGTGGATGAACTGGTGGCCGCGATGAACCGGACGCTTGGCTGCAAGCTGCTGTTCTAGGCTGCGCTCTGCCGCCAGCGCGTTGCCCGTGCTTCCATCGCACGCAACAGAGTGAATTCCAGCAGCAGCATGAAAGCCACAAAGCTGAGCGCATAGGCCAGCACATACCCGGTTTCGAACAGCTGGAAGTAAAGGTGGATCTGAAACCCGATCCCGTTGCTGCGTCCCAGAAACTCGACCACCAGAACGATCTTCCAGATGATGGCCAACCCGTTGCGGGTCGAGGTCGCGATATAGGGCCAAAGCTGCGGCAGTACGACGTGGCGCAGCCGTGCCAGGGGACGCATCCGAAACACCTGCGCCATGTTGCGCAGTTTCGGGTCAAGCGCGTGCACCCCTTCGCGGATGGCCACCGCGACCATCGCCGTTTTGTTCAGGGCGACGGCGGTGATGGCGGCCACTTCGTTCAGCCCGATCCACAGATAACAGAGCACGATAACGACAAGCGCCGGTACGTTCAAAAGCACCACCAGCCATGCGGAAAACCAACGGTTCACCGTCGCGTTCATCCCCATGACAAGACCGATGACACAACCCAGCCCCATGGCCAGCGTGAATGCTGCGGCCACCCGGAAGAGCGTCGCCGCGAAGTGAACTTGCAGCTCACCCTCTGCGACCTCATCCGCAAATATGCGCCAAACACCGATGGGAGAGGGCAGGATGCTCGGGTCGTCGCCAAACCACGCCGCGACCCACCACGCCGCAACCAGCCCCATGAGGGACAGCGTCATGGCCACAATGTCGAAGCGGGCGGTTGGCATGAGGCGATCCTTTCACATTTGTGAGGCCGCCCAAAGCCTGCAAACCCCGTGGTCATACCTTAGTCGCATAGGGGCGGGCGGGCTGTCGTCATAGGCTGCGGTGGATGTCAGGGATCAGGTGCATACGAGCGTTACTGTTGGTCTCCATACTTTGGTGTATGGCGCTGGTTCCCGCTGTCGCTGAACCCCTGTCGCGCGACGTTCTCGCCCCCTACATCGTGCCACCGATGAGCCTCGGAGAGCAGATCAACGATCAGGGCGTGTGGCAACTTCTGAACTCAGGCGGTGCCGAGGCCGGTTATGTCTTTGAGACCGAACCAATGGCGCCGCTGCCAGGGTTTTCGGGTGCGGCGATCAACGTGTTGGTGGTGCTGGATCTGGACGGCCGGTTTCTGGACGTACAGCTGATTTCGCACAATGAACCGATCTTTGTATCCGGCCTGCCGGAAAAGCTGTTTTACGACTTTTTCAAGCAGTACCGGGGGCATTCCATCTCCGACACGCTGGTGGTTGGCTCGCCCTACGGCGCGGGCAGCGAAGGGTCGGCGTTGGTCTATCTGGACGGCGTGACCAAGGGGACCGCGTCGGTCCGCATCGCGCATGAGAGTATTCTGGCCGCGGCGTTGCAGGTCGCGCGCGAAAAGATGGGCGGGATTTCCGCAGGTCCGCCCGCATATCCCGATCCGGATTACCGCGAAGACCTGACGTGGGATGACCTGGTGGCGCAGGGCATCGTCACGCGCAAGGTCGTTACGAACGCCGAAATGGACACGGCTTTTGACGGAACGCTGTGGGAAGATGACGACCCGGAGGCCAAGGATGATCCGGATGGCACATTTCTCGACCTTTGGGTTGTCGACATCGGCGCACCGTCCATTGCCCAAGCGGTGCTGAGCAAGAGCGGTTTCGAAGAGCTGCAAGGGTTCATGGAGATCGCGGACACGGACGAGCCTGTGCTGGTGATCGAGGCGGCGCGGCACGGTTTGGTGACGGAAGATTTCGTGCGCAACACCGCGCCCAACCTGATCAGCGCCGAACAGGGCGGGTTTCCCATCGCCTTCCGGGACAGCGATATTTACGTGGAATTGAACGATGCGCTGCCGAATGAGCTTCGCAACGCCGTCTATGACGGGGCGGCGCTGATCCTGCGGACCGACCGTCGCCTGGGCTTTGATCCGACGGCGGACTGGACGCTCAAGGTCAAGGCGTTGCGCGCGCACGGATCCTTTCAGCCTGAGATCGGATCGGTCACGCTGGATGTGCCGCATGTGACGCCCGCACGGTTTTATGCACGGCCCGAGGTGATCAAGCCCACGCCCCCGTGGGTCGATGCCCTGCGCAACCGGGCGACGGATCTGATCGTGCTCTCCGTCTTCCTTGGGGGTCTTGTGGCGCTGCTGATGTTTGGGACAAACCGTCTGGCCGCCCATCCCTGGTTCACGCCCATGCGTCTGACGATCCTGGCCTTCGTCACAGGGTTCATCGGCTGGTGGGGGCAGGGGCAGTTGTCCATCGCCACGCCTCTGGCCGTTGCGCGCACGGCGCTCGATGGGGGCAGCTTTGCCTTTCTGCTCTACGACCCGTTTTCGCTGGTGATCTGGGGTGTGACGCTGTTCGGTTTTGTCCTGTGGGGCAGGGGCCTCTTTTGCGGCTGGCTGTGCCCGTTCGGCGCCCTACAGGAATTTGCCAACCATTTGGGCCGTCTGCTGCGCTTGCCACAGGTTGAGCCAAACGCGTTTTGGGATGCGCAACTGAAAAACCTCAAATACGTGACGCTCGCTGTGCTTGTCGCGCTGATGGTGACTGCCCCGGCGGCCTTGGACAAAGCCATCGAAGTGGAGCCGTTCAAGACCGCGATCACGACCTTCTTTGTCCGCGAATGGTACTACGTTGCCTATGCCGTCGGGTTGCTTGTGTTCTCGATGGTGCTGTTCAAGGGCTTTTGCCGCTACCTGTGCCCGCTGGGCGCTGTCATGGCCATCGGCGGGTTGGTGCGGGGGCGCGACTGGATTGCCCGACGTGCCGAATGCGGATCGCCTTGTCAGCTGTGCAAGGTCAAGTGCAGCTATGGCGCGATCAAGAAAACGGGTGAGATCCAGTATTCCGAATGCTTCCAGTGCCTTGATTGCGTGACGATCCACGACGATGCACGTCAATGCGTGCCCCTGATCCTCGCGGCGAAGGGGCGCAAGTTGCCGGTGTCCGCGGAATGATCGGACGGCGTCGATTCCTCGCGATCGCGGCCAGTTTTGCCGCGACGCCTGCACGCGCACAGCGTCACGCCTGGACCGGGCACGCCTTTGGTGCGGCCGCGTCCATCGAACTGCATGGACCGGCGGATGCCGCAGCGGCGGCACTGGCCAAGGCGCGCGCGGCGATTGTGGATGTGGAAGGATTGTTCTCGCTCTACGACCCGGCCTCGGCCCTTGTTGAACTAAACGCGACGGGGACACTGCGCGCGCCGCCCCCGTTCGAGACATTGATGCGTCTTGCGGACACAGCACATCAGCTGACCGGCGGTCTCTTTGATCCATCGGTGCAGCCGTTGTGGCGTGCTTTGGTCGAGGGTGGCGACGCCTCTGCCGCACGTGCCTTGGTTGGCTGGAACCGTGTCCGGATGCACGGCGGTCAGATCACTCTGGACCCGGGCCAGGCGCTGACTTTCAACGGGATCGCGCAAGGGTTTGCCACGGACCTCGTCGCAGACATTCTGAGCGACCACGGCTTTGAACACACTCTGGTCAACATCGGGGAGTATCGGGGCACAGGCGGGCCGTGGCGACTGGGGGTTGTGGACCCCGTGCACGGCCTGCTTGCAATGCGCACGGTTGCGGCTGGGGCCATCGCCACCTCCAGCCCTTTGGCGACGCCTGTCGGACCCCATGGTCACATCATCCACCACGCTGAAAGGCCGCGCTGGTCGACAGTGTCTGTGGAAGCGGACAGTGCCGCGCTGGCGGATGCACTGTCGACCGGTCTTGTGCTGGCGGACCTCGAAGTCGTGCGGCACGTGCGACAGGCAAATGCGGTGCGACGGATCACACTGATCGACCCTAGTGGCGACCTGATCACCGTCTGATGCAAAAAGGGCGAGGATGACCCCCGCCCTTTTCCTTCCACCTTATGCTGGATCAGCTGGCAGCGGCGACAGCCCGGCCCGTCATCACCTTGACCAGGTGCGCACGATAGGCCGCGGTGCCGTGCAGGTCCGTAATCATGTTGTCGGGCGCAACGCTCAACCCGTCCAAGGCAGAGGCAGAGAAATCACCGCTCAATGCCGTTTCCGCTTCCGTCCAGCGGAAGACCCCCTCATTCGAGGCGCCGGTAACAGCCACCCGCACACCATCCGCGTATTTCGCGACAAACACGCCAACCAAGGCAAAGCGCGACGCGGGCTGTACGAACTTCTGATAATTGGCCGCCTGCGGGATTGGAAAGCGCACTGCGGTGATGATCTCGCCCTCTTCCAGTGCTGTATCGAACATGCCCTGAAAGTAGTCGTCTGCCCCAATCTCGCGCGTGTTGGTCACGATGGTCGCGCCAGAGGCGAGGGCCGCCGCCGGATAGCACGCCGCCGGGTCGTTGTTGGCAAGGCTCCCGCCGATGGTACCGCGATTGCGCACCGCCGGGTCACCGATATGCGATGCCAGCGCCGACAGGGCCGGATAGCTGCCATCCGCTGACACGGTGGCGTGGGTCGTGGCTCCACCGATCTGCAAAGTGTCACCGTCCTTGGTGATCCCCTGCATCTCAGCCACGCCTTTCAGTGAAACCAGCGTAGACGGGCTGGCCAAACGCTGCTTCAGCGTCGGGATCAGCGTTTGACCACCGCCCAGTGCCTGTGCGTCTTCTGCCCCCATAGCAGCAGCGGCTTCGGCCACCGTGCCCGGTTTTTCAACATCAAAATTGTACATCTCTTGGTCCTTTCATCCGAAACAGAGCGGGAGGTCCCGCGTCTCTGTTCCAAAAAATCCCGGGGGTCCGGGGGCTGGCCCCCGGTCCCACACGTTCAGATCATTGCATCGCGTCCCAAACGCGCGCGGGTGTCACAGGCATGTCGATATGCGTCACATCCTTGCCGCCTGACTGCAGCGCATCAATCACCGCGTTCACCACCGTGGGCGGTGAGCCAATGGCCCCTGCCTCACCACAGCCTTTCACCCCCAGCGGGTTGTGAGTACAGGGCGTGCCCTGGCTGTGATCGACGGCGAACATCGGCATGTCGTCGGCGCGGGGCATGGTGTAATCCATGTAGGACGCCGACAGCAGCTGACCGTTCTCGTCATAGGTCGTGTTTTCGACCAACGCCTGACCGATGCCCTGAGCCAGCCCGCCATGGACCTGCCCGGTGACGATCATCGGGTTGATGACGTTCCCGAAATCATCCACCGCCGTCATCCGCTCTACGGTCACTTTGCCCGTCTCCGGGTCCACTTCGACCTCACAGGCATAGGCGCCCGATGGATAGGTAAAGTTCGCAGGATCGTAAAACGCCGTTTCCTCCAGACCCGGTTCGATATCCTCGAGCGGGTATTCATGGGGGATATAGGCCTTGAGCGCGACCTCACCGAAGGTCACCGACTTGTCGGTGCCATCGACGGAGAACACACCATCCGCCAGCGTGATGTCATGCTCGGAGGCTTCCAGCATGTGGCCCGCGATCTTCTTGGCCTTGTTGATGATCTTCTCGGTCGCGCGCACCACGGCAGAGCCGCAGACCGCAAGGCTGCGCGAGCCATAGGTGCCCATGCCGAAGGGGATCTTGGACGTATCGCCATGCACGATGTCGATCACGCTGGCGTCGATGCCCAGCATCTCGGCCACCACTTGTGGGAAGGCCGTTTCGTGCCCTTGCCCGTGGCTGTGCGCACCCACCATGACGGACAGGTTGCCGGTGGCATTCACCCGCACCGTTGCCGCATCATAAAGACCCACGCGGGAACCAAGCACACCCACGAGGTTCGAGGGCGCAATGCCACACGCCTCGATATAGGCGTTGACGCCAAAGCCACGCAGCTTGCCGTTCTTTTCGCTTTCCGCACGGCGTGCGGCAAAACCCGCCACATCCGCGATCTCTTCCATCTTGTCCATAAGCGCGTCGTAGTTGCCCGCGTCATATTCCAGCCCTGCCGCAGAGGCGAAGGGGTACTGATCCGGCTTGACGAAGTTCTTGCGGCGCAACTCGATGGGATCCATGCCCAGCTCGCGCGCGGCCTTGTCGATCACACGTTCAATGGAATAGGTGGCCTCGGGCCGACCGGCACCGCGATAAGCGTCGACAGGGGCGGTGTTGGTGAACACGGCCTTCACGTTCACATAGACCAGCGGCACGGTGTAGTTTCCGGCCATCAGCGTGCCGTGCAGGAACGTGGGCGTCGCGGTCGAGAAGTTCGACAGATACGCGCCGACATTGGCCTTGGTGTCAGTACGGAAAGCCAGGAACTTGCCATCCTCGTCCAACGCCAATTCGATCTTGGTGACGTGATCACGGCCATGGGCGTCGGTCAGGAACGACTCGGTCCGGTCCGCGGTCCATTTCACCGGGCGCCCGATCTTCTTGGCCGCGGCGAGCACCAGCGCTTCTTCACCGTAGTGGTAGATCTTGGAGCCGAAACCGCCGCCCACATCAGGAGCAATCACGGTCAGCATGTTCTCGGGGATACCCAGGACAAAGGCCGAGATCAGCAGCCGCGTCAGGTGCGGGTTTTGCGATGTCGTGTGCAGCGTGTATTCGCCCGTGCTCGCCTTGTAGCTGCCGATAGACGCGCGCGGCTCCATGGCGTTTGGCACGAGGCGGTTGTTGACCAGTTCCAGCGTGGTGACGTGGTGCGCGTTCTTGATCGCATTGTCCGTCGCCTCGCGGTTGTCCTCGATCCAACCCCAGTCGAAACACTGGTTCGTGCCAATCTCGTCATGGACAAAGTTCGACCCCGAGAGCGCCGCGTTCATGTCAACGATGGCGTCAAGTTCTTCGATGTCGGCCTCGATGGCCTCGACTGCATCACGCGCCTGTTGCGCGGTTTCTGCAATGACGGCGGCATAGGCGTCGCCCACATGACGCACCTTGCCATGCGCCAGCACGGGGCGCTTGGGCTCCTTCATCGGCTCGCCATCGCGCGAGTTGATCAGCCAACCCGCCGGGTTGCCGCCCACTTCGGCAAAGTCTTCGCCCGTGAACACGGCCAGAACCCCGGGCATGGCTTCGGCGGCGGATGTGTCGATGGACTTGATCGTACCATGCGCCACGGTCGAGCGGGCAAAGACCGCATAGGTCTGTTTCGCCAGGACGATGTCATCGGTGTATTCGCCGGTTCCGGTCAGGAAGCGGACGTCTTCGCGGCGCAGTGTGGCGGCGCCAATCCCTGTATCTTTGGGCATTGTCAGTCCTCCCTTTATTCAGCGGCGATGGCTGTGACGTCCTGCCCGGACGCCGCCATGATCGCCTTGACGATGTTGTGGTAGCCCGTGCAGCGGCAGATATTGCCTTCGAGGTACGCGCGCACCTCCTGTTCGGACGGTTTCGGGTTCTCCTTGAGCAGGGATGCGGCGGACATCACCATGCCCGGCGTGCAGAAACCGCATTGCAGGCCGTGGTGGTCCTGAAACGCCTGCTGGATTACGTTCAGCGACCCGTCAGCGTTGGCCTGACCCTCGATCGTGTCGACGGATGCGCCGTCGGCCTCGGCGGCGAGCATTGTGCAGGACTTCACGGCCGCACCGTTCACATGCACCACGCATGCCCCGCATTGCGACGTGTCGCAGCCCACATGAGTGCCTGTCAGGCCCTGATCTTCACGCAAGAAGGACGACAGAAGGGTGCGCCCCTCCACATCGCCCGAGACGGCCTTGCCATTCACCGTCATGGTTACCTTGGTCATTCGTTCCTCCCTTGGAATGTCTGTTATGCGCGGCTCAGGTCACGAGGCGCTTGAGCCAACCCTTCTTGGGCGTATCTTCGGACGTCTCCGGCTCGGGTTCTTCGGCAGGCGGTGCGCCCACGTGATCCTGAAAGTTGTTGAAGAACTGGTCCGCCATTTTCTTGGCAAACCCGTCGATGATGCGGCTGCCCAGCTGCGCCAGCTTGCCGCCCACTTTGGCCTCGACGTCGTAATGCAGAACGGTTTGCTCGCCCTGTTCCTCAAGCCGCACCTTCGCGCCGCCCTTGGCAAAACCCGCGGCGCCGCCTTTGCCTTCACCCGCAATCGTGACGCTCTCGGGGGCCTGCATGTCCGACAGGGTGACGGCCCCTTTGAACGTCGCCTTCACCGGGCCGACCTTTTGAACCACGGTCGCCGTGAACCCATCTTCGGGTGTGCCCTCCATCTCCTGACAGCCGGGCACGCAGGTTTTCAGCACCTCGGGATCAAGGATTGCGGCCCAGACCGTGGCCCGGTCTGCGTCGATGACACGTGAGTCGCTGAGATTCATGGAAAGGCCCCCGTTTCGCTTTCCCGAAAGCCTATGGCGCAGGGGGACCACGCACCATTCGACCAAGTGTGTACGACGAAAGTCGTGCTTACCTTTCAGGCGTTTGGTGCGTCAGCCCGTACTTTTCAAAAATCGCCGGGATGCGGCCATCCTGAAGGGCGAAATTGATCGCGTCATCCACAGAGTAGGAGAGCGGGCGATAGCGGAAATTGACCGCCACGCCGAGTGTCCATTCACTCACCGCAAAGCCCGCCAGCGGTGGCTGGTGCACGTCGCTTGTATCGCTCAGCCCGTGCTCCAGTTCCCCGAGCGGGCCCATCACGGCCTTCACCTCACCTGCGTTCAGCGCATCCATCGCAGCGGCCGTGGTTGGAAAGCGGCGGATGTTGGGTTGCAACTGGCCGCCCACAAAACCGGACAGGTAAAAGTCCGAGATCGAATCGTTCTCGACCCCCACCGTGTCGAACCGGAAATACGCCGGGACGGGTTTGTCTTCGGGATAGGTGGCCTTGTCATAGGCAATGGCGATGCTCTCGCCCGCATACTGACCGGTGAACACCACCTGCTCGACCCGGCATTTGAACGCGCTGTCGTAAGGGATACGCATCATCACGTTGGCAATGCGGCCCCCGATCAACGCGCCGCGCCAGATGTTGTTGCGCAAGTCAGCGTCGAGGTTTTCGCCCGCCGCGACAAAGTTGAACCGCGCGTCGACGCCCAGGTCTTCGGCAATGATGCGCGCGATCTCGATGTCCACGCCCATCGGCTCGCCATTCTCTTTCCAGGAATAGGGCGGGTAATCCTCATAGACCGCGAACAGCATGTGCCCCTGATCCTGGATTTCATCCAGTTCCTTGCCCACGATGTCACGGCCGACATTCTGCGGCTTGGGTTGGGGCACATGATCGGCACAGGGATCAGCAGCGTGGGCCTGCCCAAAGGACAGACCCACAACCACCAGGGAGAAGAACGTGGATCGAAGTGTCATACCGTCAGTTTGCGGCAGACAATCCGATGGTCAAGGCTTCTGACGCGGACTTGTACGCGTCAGCTGTGCCGTCGATCAGGTTGGCGGCGCGGAACGCGACGGAATCAGCTACCGGCGCACCGGACAGGGTGGGGATTTCCCCCGCGATGGTGCCCAACCGATCCTTGAGGGCGTCGGCATCGGCGCCGCTGGCGTCCGTCGCATAGGCTGCCAGCTCATCGCGGAGTGTCTTCAATTCGTCCGCAACCTCTTCCATGGCAACGTCATCGGGGCGCGCCTCTATATAGGTGCGGATGGCCCAGGCGGCTTCCTGACCCAAAAGCTCGCCAAAGGCGGGCATCTTGGTGGTGCCGTTTTGCGTGTACCCTTCGACAAAGCGTTCCACGTACCATTCGTCGCCGTATTCTTCGGCCTCAAGAAAGCGCAGGTCAGGCGCAAGACCGCCCGACACAACCTCGAGCCCATGGCACCGGGCGCAGTTCTGGTTGTAACCGGATGCGCCGATCTCGACCGCGCGCAGCCATGTTTCCTCGCCCACCTTGTCGGCACGGTACGGGTTTTCGGTCAGCCAGTCGCCTTCGATTGCGGGCAGACCCGTAGTGTCCACGGCCTGCGGTGCAACGTCACCATGTGCGACGGCCAGCGTGGCGGCGGCGATCATCGCGCCGGCCAGCAGAAATCTGTTCTTGGATGTGCTTTTCATCACATGCCTCCCTGAGATGAATGCTCCTCTTGGCGTCTTTCCTACGCCACCCATGCAGGATCCGGTATTGGACTTTGGTTGTGCGCCCAAAGGCGTAAGACGATGGTCGTATTTGGTTTGCTTTCCCCGGAACGATAGCGTTCGAGGCAAGGGAGGCATTATCGTGAAACACCTGATTTTGGGTGCGCTGGTCAGTGGTGTGCTGGTTGCACCTGCGCTGGCGGACGTAACGCTCACCATTGGATATTTGCGGGTGGAACAGCCCGTTCCGCCGACGCTGTCGAACCTTGATCCGATCCCGGACAACAACGGATTGGCCGGGGCGGAGACCGGTTTGGAAGACAACCGCACCACCGGCAAGTTTCTGGGCCAGAAATACGAGATGACGGTCACGGATGTGCCAGAGGGCGACGATCCTCTGGCCGCTGCCAAGGCGCTCCTGGCCGTGTCTCCGTTTCTTGTCATCGACGCGGCTGCGGATGACCTGATCGCCATTGCGGATCTGGCTGAGGCGGACGGCGCGCTGTTGTTCAATGCGACGGCCGGTGATCTGAACCTGCGCGATGCCGCGTGCCGCGGGAACCTGTTTCATACGCTTGCATCGGACGCGATGCGCACGGATGCGCTGGCGCAGGTGCTGGTGCAAAAACGCTGGGACGATCTGGTGATGATCACCGGCACCCATGCCGCCGACACCCGCTATGCCGAGGCGATGCGCCGGTCCCTGACCAAGTTCGGCCTGTCGCTGGAGGCGGAAAAGGAATGGGCGTTCGACGCGGATATGCGGCGCAACGCGTCACAAGAGGTGCCGCTTTTCACCCAGGATTTTGGCGACTACGACGCGCTGATCATCGCGGATGAGGTGCATGATTTCGGACGCTATGTCCTGTATAACACGTGGCAGGCGCGGCCTGTTGTGGGATCCGAAGGGCTGACATCCGTCGGCTGGTCGCCCGTGATCGAACAATGGGGTGCCGCCCAGCTGCAGTCCCGCTTCGAAGAGCAGCACAGCCGCGAGATGACGCCCGAAGATTACGCCGGGTGGGCCGCCGTGCGCACGTTGGGCGAGGCGCTGACACGCACCAACGCGACTGATCCCGCCACCCTGCGCGCTTATATCCTGTCGGACGACTTTGAGCTGGCGGGCTTCAAGGGCCGCCCTTTGACCTATCGCGACTGGAACGGCCAGCTGCGCCAGCCCATTGCCATCGCGCACCCCCGTGCGCTGGTGGCGCAGGCTCCGCTTGAGGGGTTCCTGCACCAGACCAACGAACTTGACAGCCTGGGGCTCGACCGTCCCGAGAGCAATTGTGAGGCCTTCCAATGATCCGTTTGACTGCGATGTTTTCCCTGCTGGCGTCGACCGCAATGGCGGGCGAAATCTGGGTGTCCAACGAAAAAGACGACACGGTGTCCGTGATCTCGACCGAAACGCTTGAGGTCATCAAAACCTATGACGTGGGTGAACGCCCGCGCGGCATCCTGTTCAACAGCGATTTCAGTCGCCTCTATATCTGCGCCTCTGACAGCAACGCGGTGCAAGTGATGGATCCGAACACGGGCGAGATCCTGCATGAACTGCCGTCGGGTGATGATCCGGAACAGTTCGTGCTGCACCCGGACGACCGACATCTTTATATCGCGAACGAAGACGATGCGATCACCACGGTGGTGGATGTGGAAACCCGCAAGGTGGTGGCTCAAATCGACGTGGGTGTTGAGCCCGAAGGGATGGCAGTCAGCCCCGATGGCAAGATCGCCATCGCCACGTCCGAGACCACAAACATGGCCCACTGGATCGACACCGAAACGCAAGAGCTGTTTGCAAACACACTTGTCGACAGCCGCCCGCGCCATGCCGAGTTCATCAAGGACGGGGCCGAGATGTGGGTGAGTTCGGAAATCGGTGGCACGCTCACCGTGTTTGACACGGCGACCCAGACCGAAAAGGCCAAGATGAGCTTTGAGGTCCAAGGCGTGCACCCCGACCGTGTGCAGCCCGTCGGCTTTGAATTCACGGCAGGCGATACGCATGCCTTCGTCGCCCTTGGACCGTCGAACCACGTGGCCGTCGTCAATGCCGAAACCTATGAGGTCGAGGATTACATCCTTGTGGGTCGTCGCGTCTGGCACATGGATTTCAACGAAGACCGCTCGATGCTTTTTACCACCAACGGGGTGTCAGGCGACGTGACCGTGATCGACGTGGAAAGCCGCAAGGCGATCAAGTCCATCAAGGTGGGCCGCTTTCCCTGGGGGGCCGCATATCGGCCCACAGGGTCGTAATCGAACGGACCGAACCGAGTCTCAATGTTTCAAGTCTGGAAGGAAATCCCATGAAAACTCTGGCTCTGATCGCCGCGATGGCGCTTGCCGTGCCCACACTCGCCTTTGCAGACGACGATGATGACGGCCCCAGCTTTGGCGCCGCGGGCCTGTTGGGTGGCAGCAACAAGGAAGATCTGCCGCCGATCATCCTGTCCGCAGGCGAACCCATCGCGCCCGAAGGCCCGTGGGAGCTGCAATCCGGCACATACTATGAGTTCGAAATCCAGGGCGATGGCAGCCAGGAACTGGCGCTGGTCGGGCCTGAGTTCTTCCGCGCGATCTGGATTGACGAGATCGTCGTTGAGGGCCTGGAAATCCGGCCCCTCGGCCTCGACAGTATCGAATTTGACGAGGCGGGCGAGATGGAAATCGGTTTCGTCGCGATCAAGCCCGGCGCATACTATATCAAGATCCCGGGCACATCGGGCGAAACGCAACGGTTGGACATCACCATTAAATGACGGGACTTGAGGCCACGGGCCTCACCTATTCCTATGGACCGAAACGGGCGCTGGAGGCGGTTTCCTTCAGCGTCCAGACGGGTGCGTTCTGCGCGCTTCTGGGGCCGAACGGAGCCGGAAAATCGACGCTCTTCAACCTGCTGACCCGCTTGTTTGTGGCCCGCGAAGGCCGGATCGTGGTTGCCGGGCATGATCTGCGAACATCCCCGCGTGCGGCCTTGGCGGAACTCGGGATCGTGTTTCAGCAAACGACCCTCGATCTGGACCTCACTGTCCAGCAAAACCTCAGCTATTTCGCCGCGCTGCACGGCCTGGCCGGGCGCACAGCACGCAGCCGTATCGATGCCGCCCTTGATCAACTCGACATGCGCGAACGGGCCGGGGAAAAGGCCCGCGCGCTCAATGGCGGGCATAGGCGGCGGACCGAGATTGCGCGCGCCTTGCTGCATGATCCGGGTGTTCTGCTGCTGGATGAACCGACGGTCGGCCTTGATGCCGCGGCGCGGGCGTCGATCACCGAGTACGCGCACAGGCTGACCGACCAGGGCAAGACAATCCTCTGGGCCACCCATCTGACGGATGAGGTACGGCCCGACGACGATCTGATTGTTCTGCATCGCGCCAAGGTTCTGGCGCAAGGAAAGGCGCGCGACATCGCAGGTGAGAAGACGTTGCAGGACCGGTTCCTGTCCATGACCGGGGCGCAGGCGTGACCGCCTACCTCACCTCCCTGCGCGCCATCGTGTTGCGCGAAGCGCTGCGCTTTATCCATCAGCGCGAGCGATTCATTGCCGCGCTGGTCCGCCCGCTTGTCTGGCTTTTGGTGTTTGCCGCCGGATTCCGTGCGGCCCTCGGCCTAAGCATTATCCCGCCCTACCAGACCTACATCACCTACGAGACATACATCGTGCCGGGTCTGTGTGGGATGATCCTGCTCTTCAACGGGATGCAATCCTCGCTCAGCCTTGTTTATGACCGCGAAATGGGGTCGATGAAGCTGTTGCTGACCTCGCCTCTGCCACGGTGGTGGCTGCTGCTGTGCAAGCTGCTCGGCTCCACGATGATCTCGATCCTTCAGGTCTATGCGTTTCTGGCCATTGCGGCGCTTTTTGACATTCGGATGCCGGGGTGGGGCTATGTGACTGCGTTGCCTGCGCTCTTGGTGGCGGGCGTGATGCTGGGGGCCTTGGGACTGCTATTGTCCAGCTTGATCAAGCAGCTGGAGAATTTTGCCGGTGTCATGAACTTTGTCATCTTTCCGATGTTTTTCCTGTCATCCGCGCTCTACCCTTTGTGGAAAATGGCCGAAAGCTCGGAACTGCTGCACGACATCTGCGCGCTGAACCCGTTTACCCACGCGGTCGAACTGATCCGCTTTGCGCTCTATTCCGAGGTGAACGGGATGGCGTTGTTGTGGACCTTGCTGGCTGCGGCTGTGTTCGGTGCGGCAGCACTTGTCGGGTATGATCCGGAACGCACACGGATCGCACGACGCTAGAGCGTTTCGTCACCTGTGATCGTTGCAGGCTGGCCACCCAAGGTTATCATGCGGGTGCAGAGGCTCCGCGCCTCGGCCTCGACATGGGTGACAAGGATCGTCGCCACATCATGTGCATCGCGCAGGCGGGCAAACAGGTCCATCATTTCGGACACCAACTCTGCATCCAGTGATACGAACGGCTCGTCGAGCAACAGCAGATCAGGCTGCGTGGCAAAGGCGCGGGCCAGCGACAGCCGCCGCTGCTGACCCAGAGACAGCTGGTTCGGGAACATATCCGCGCGGTCGGCCAGACCCACGGCAGCGAGCGCGGGTCGGGCATCGGTTGCCGGAGTGGTCAGCGTGATGTTCTGGGCCACGCTGCGCCACGGCAGGAGCGTGGGCTCCTGAAACACCATGGCGGCCGTTCCGTTCACGGCGCGGTGGCCATCGTAAGACACGTCCAGACCGGCAATCGCATGCAAGAGGGATGTTTTCCCGACACCGGATGGACCCGCGAGCGCCAGCGTTTCACCACGGTGCAACGTCAGCGCAACATCGCGCAGTATCGGCGCCCCACCACGATCAAGAGATCGGATGTTCAGGTCAACGACAGGCGCCGACACTCAACTGCCCGATTGCAGGAACGTGCCGGGCGGCAACGTCGTGGCGGCCCCCATCAGGTCTTTGCCACCAAGCTGAACCATAAGGGCAAGCATCTTTGCCGCGGCCTCTTCATCCACTGGTCCGGCGGCGGGGATGCCTGCGCGGAACCCGGCCTTGAGAGCGGCGAACTGCGCGTCCGTTTTGGCGTTCATGCGGTCACGTAGGCGGTCCCATTCCGCGTCGTCAAAGGCCAGCAGATCCTTGGCCGCGCGTGACGCCGCCGCCAGTCCGTTTACCAACTCAGGACGCTCACGCAGCAACTCACCCTTGACCACATAGCCAAGCAGCGGCGTTTCGGGATCCAGTCCCAGAGCTGCGGCGGCGTCTGCAACGTCAACCAGTTTGCGCATGCCCGCAGCCTCCATCTTGGCCAGGAAATGCCAGAAGTTGATCGCGGCATCGACGTCGCCCGACAGTGCTGATTTAAAGATCAGGGGCGGCGCGCCGTATACCTGTTCGGTGTCATCCGCCAGATCCAGATCAGCGGTCTGTGCGGCATAGGCCTGCAAAATGAGCCAGCTTTTGTCCAAGGGGCCACCGGCAATGCCGATCGTGGTGCCGGCGAGATCGGCAAGCGTTTGTGCGGGATTGTCCGCCGCGACCATCACGCCGCCCACGGCCTTGGAATAGGGGATGAACACGTAATCCTTGCCCGCCGCACGCTGCCGCGCGACCCAGAGCCAGTCTGACACAATCACATCCGCCTCGCCGCCCTGAAAGGCGATCTTGGTCGCCGACCCGCCCGCCATGCCTTGCACCTGCAGGTCAAAACCGTTGGCCGCATCGAACCCGTGATGTTTGATCGTATCGAGTTCCCAGTTCACTGTCCCAAACTTGAGAACCGCAGCCCGCAGCGTGGTATCCGCCCAAGCCGCCGTTGACACGACGGCAGCGACAAGCGCGCCCGTCAGTGCATGAACAAAGGTCATCGTGATCCTCCCTGATCGTGGATGAGACCGAACGCGCAGGCGTTCAGGTGCAGAAGACAGACCGGCATTATTCAATGACCATGCGCGGCAGCCAATGGCTGTCGGGATCGCTTTCGTGCAGGTCGGATGCTGTGATCGGACGCAGGTTCCCGGCCTCGGGTGGCACGCCAAGCGCATCCATATCAACCTCGTGCAGCACACCCACCAGCTGATCATTCTGTGGCGTCAGCCTGTAGTAGACACCGTTCCACAGGTTGATCCCGTAATCGGTGGCACCTTTCCAGACAAAGAGGAAATCGTATTCAAGATCCGTGAGGTCACTGCCGATATTGCGCGCGATTTCATAGGGGTAGGGGACGTGGCACCAGTGCTTTTGCGGGCCTTCCAGACACCGGAACGGGCGCATGGACAGGAAATGATCGGCAAAGGGATCGGCGGCCATCTCGACGGTGTACCCACCGCCGTCGGAAACGATGACGGACGCGATGTTGATGCGTTCGCCCGCGCCTGTTTCAAGGTACACTTGCCGGGTCTCCGCCAGCGCGGACCCTGTAAGGCATATCAGTGTCGCCGCTACCCTCAAAAACATCAATCGGCCTCCCCAAGCGCAGCATAAGCGGCGCCCGCCCGACTCGCTGCGCGACCAAAGTCGCAGGCCGTATGTCAAGTTCTTTGGGGTCTTACGACCATTGGCCAATACCTGTGTTGAGCGTTTGCGCAAATAATTGGCACAGGGCGAGCGCTGTGCTTTTTCTGTTCACTGCTCTCGCGAGAACTGCCCACCAACGGGTCTTGGGAGGAAAACACATGAACAGATTTATCGCAGCCGCCGTGGCCGGCGTGCTGGCAACAACGGCCGCATTCGCCGAGGGCGTCACCGAAGAGATGCTGGCGAATGACACGGCCTCCACCGGGGACGTGCTGACCAACGGCATGGGGCGCCATTTGCAGCGCTATTCGCCGCTCGACATCCTGAACAAGGACAACGTGGACAACCTTGTGCCGGCATGGGCGTTTTCGCTGGGCGGTGAAAAGCAGCGGGGCCAGGAAACGCAGCCCATCGTGCATGACGGCGTGATGTACATCACCGGGTCTTACTCCCGGATGTACGCAATCGACGTGAAGACCGGTCAGGAAATCTGGCAATATGACGCGCGTCTGCCCGAAGGGATCCTGCCCTGCTGTGACGTGGTCAACCGCGGTGCGGCCATCTATGGCGACAACATCTATTTCGGTACGCTGGACGCGCGCATCGTGGCGCTGAACGCCAAGACCGGCGACACCGTCTGGAACAAGAAGATCGCGGATTACAAGGCGGGCTACAGCTATACAGCTGCACCGCTGATCGTGGATGGCCTTGTCATCACCGGCAACTCTGGCGGTGAATTCGGTATCGTCGGCGCGGTCGAGGCGCGCGACGCCGAAACTGGTGAGCTGGTGTGGTACCGCCCGGTGATCGAAGGTCACATGGGCATGCTGAACGGCGAAGAAAGCACCATGACCGGCACGCTGAATGCGACATGGCCGGGCGACATGTGGAAAACGGGCGGCGGCGCGACGTGGCTTGGCGGATCGTATGATGCCGATACCGACACGCTGGTCTTTGGCACGGGCAACCCCGCGCCGTGGAACTCGTGGCTGCGCGATGCGGGCCAGAACAACGATGGCACGGGCGACAACCTTTATGCGGCGTCTCGGCTGGGGATCGACCCCAAGACGGGCGAGATCAAGTGGCACTTCCAGACCACGCCCCGCGAAGGCTGGGACTATGACGGCGTGAACGAAGTTGTGGCCTACGAAAACCGCGCTGGCGAGAAACGCTTTGCCACGGCGGACCGCAACGGCTTCTTCTACGTTCTGAACCGCGAAGACGGCGCATTTGTGCGCGGTGTGCCCTTCGTCAAGGACATCAGCTGGGCCTCCGGTCTGGACGAAAACGGCCGGCCGATCTTCAACGAAGAAAACCGTCCCGGCGATCCGGCCGAAGCGGCCGATGGCAAGAAAGGCGAGGTCGTCTTTGCGTCGCCATCCTTCCTCGGGGGCAAGAACTGGATGCCGATGGCGCATTCGCCTGACACCGGCCTGTTCTATGTGCCTTCGAACGAGTGGGGCATGGACATCTGGAATGAGCCGATCACCTACAAGAAAGGTGCGGCCTACCTGGGTTCGGGCTTTACCATCAAGCCCAACTACGAAGACCACATCGGCAGCCTCAAGGCGATTGACCCCGACACAGGCGACATCAAGTGGGAGTTCAAGAACGATGCCCCGCTTTGGGGTGGCGTGATGACAACCGGCGGCGGTCTGGTGTTCACCGGCACCCCCGAAGGCAAGTTCATCGCCTTTGACGATGAGACGGGCGAAGAGCTGTGGTCCTTCCAGACCGGCTCCGGCATCGTTGGTCAGCCCATCACCTGGGAGCAGGATGGCGAACAGTATGTCACCGTGATCTCCGGTTGGGGTGGTGCTGTTCCGCTCTGGGGCGGGGAAGTGGCCAAAAAGGTCAACTACCTGAACCAAGGTGGTCTGCTCTGGACCTTCCGCCTGCCGGAACAGCTGGCCTCTGCCGACTGATCCAGAGAAATTGATCGAAACGCCCCTGCCATGCGCGGGGGCGTTTTGCGTTGGGACGTAAGACCTTTTGACAAGTGACCGGGGCCGGGAGGCTCGTCTAGGATGAACCCATGTCGTTACAAACCACGCCTCTGTCCGATCCGACCCATTCCGCGTTGCCCCAAGGTTGGGCCCTGGTGATTGATGATCACCCGCTCTTTTGCGATGCGCTGGAATTGACCCTGCGGTCGGTTGCGAATTTTTCCAAGGTGGTCACAGCAGACAGTCTGGAACATGCGCTCGACCGGTTGGCGGGGGACGTGGCGCCGTCGTTGATCCTTCTGGATTTGAATCTGCCCGATGTGGACGGGCTTGACGGGTTGATGCGCCTCAAGCGCACGGCAGAGACAACGCCGGTGATCATCGTGTCGTCGATGACGGACAATTCCATCATCGCCAATTCTATCATCGCGGGTGCACAGGGCTTTGTGCCGAAACACTCGCACCGGTCGGTTTTTCGCGAGGCGATCGAGACCATCGCAGCGGGCGAAATCTACAAACCCGTGGGCTTTGTCGAAGGCAATGGCGCGGACCCGAAAGAGGACCACCTGACCCGACTGACATCGCTCACAAATCAACAGGCGCGAATCCTCGAACTGATCTGTGAAGGCAAGCTGAACAAGCAGATTGCCTTTGACCTGTCGATTGCCGAAACCACGGTCAAGGCGCACGTAACAGCCATCATGCGCAAGCTGGGGGTCCAGAGCCGGACACAAGCCGTTCTGGTGGCGCAAGAAGCCAAGTATTCAAAGGTCTTGCCAAGTCCCGAGTGACGCCCGTATCCTGAGCGTCAGGGAGAGATCATATGACATTGCAGTCCAAGGCCGGCAGGCTTGAAGGACGTGCCGTGGCAGACCGATGCGACATTCTACGCACCGGTGAAGTGCGCGCTTCAACGACGTCGCCCGTGAAACAACTGAAACGCAAATTGGGGGATGACCCGTTTGCGATTGTGGCCCTGTTTGTCACGCCTTTGGTGGATTTCCACGAGGTTGTGCGGGAGGCCGAGACGCTGTTTCCGGACACGGATGTTTTGGCCTGCACCACGGCCGGTGAAATCGGTGCGACAGGCTATGACGAGGGGCTGATTGTCGGCATCGGGTTCCCGTCTGACGGGTTTTCCACGACGTCGATCATGATCGACAATATCAGCGCGCTCGACGTGCAGGCGACGGTTGACCAAATCACGCTCGAACGGCTGAACCTGCGGGACCAAACGCCAGACCGCGACGACAGTTTTGCCTTTCTCGTGATCGACGGTTTGTCGCTCAGCGAGGATACGTTGGCTGCCACCATTGCACCGGCCTTGCGTGATTTCCCGATCTTTGGCGGGTCGGCCGGGGATGGAACCCGCTTTGCCGAGACATTTGTGGCACTGAACGGCAAGGTGGCAAGTGACGCCGCCGTCCTGACGCTCGCCCGCTGCAAATACACCACCCGTGTCTTCAGCTTGAACCACCTGATTCCAGGGGACACGCAGATGGTGGTCACCGGCGCGGACCCCGCCCGCCGCATCGTCAAGGAGATCAATGCCGAACCCGCTGCGCGCGAATACGCGCGACTTGTGGGCAAGGATCCGGACCAGCTTGACCGCTTTACCTTTGCGTCGCACCCGGTTGTCGTGCGCATTGGCAACACCCACCACGTGCGCGCCATCCAGCAAGTGAACGAGAACGGCGAGCTGGTGTTTTTCTCTGCCATTGATGAAGGGATGGTGTTGACGGTCGCGTCACAGGAAAACCTTTCTGAACATCTGGATCAGAAGTTCGCTGAAATGAGCGTACCGGACCAACCGGCAAGCATCATCGGATGTGACTGCATCCTGCGCCGGATCGAAGCCGAGCAAACGCAGCAGACCCGACAGATTTCTGACGTGCTCAGCGCCAACCGCGTGACCGGATTTTCCACCTATGGCGAACAGATTGGCCCGTTGCACGTGAACCACACGATGAGCGGTGTCGCGTTCTATCATCCCGCGCCAACGGGAAAGGCGGACGTCTAGTGTCGCTGATCAATCCACAGGACTCACTGGAACGGCAGAACGAAAAGCTGCTGCAGATTTCGCGCGCGTTGATGCGTCGGGTCGAACAAAAGACCGAGCAGTCGGGGTTTGCCTATCAGCAATTCGAACGGGCGGCGTTGCTGGAATCCGAGGTGCGCGAACGCACGCGCGAACTGGAACGGACGCTGGACCTGCTGCAGGATTCCAACGCCCGGCTTGAACAGGCCAACCGTGAAACCGAAACGGCCCAATCCAACCTGACCGAAGCGATTGAAACGATCAACGAGGGCTTCGCGCTTTTTGACGAAAACGACCGGCTGGTTCTGTTCAACAGCCGGTTTTGCCGCGACCTGCAGGATGTCGAGCCCTTGTTGCACGAAGGGCTGACGTTCCGCGAATACGTCACCGCAATTTCGCAGAGCCGTTTCCTTGCACTGCCGAAAGATGAGACCGCCGAAGATTGGGCGCGTTTGCGTCTGGACCGGCACCGCGAAGAACACGTGGTGTTCAATGTCAGCCTGATCTGGGACCGCTGGTTGCAGGCTTCGGAACATCGCACGTCGCGCAACGGTACAGTGATCCTGCAAACGGATGTCACCGAAATCATCCGGATGGAGCGGCAGGAACGTGACAAGATGCGCCATCAGGAGGCGCGCAAGTTGCAGGCCACGCTGGACCACTTGAACCAGGGCGTTTGCATCTTTGACCGGAACAAGACCCTTGTGGGTTGGAACAAACGGATGGACCGGTTGTTGGAGGTGGCACCGATCCGGCATCGCAAACGGCTCAGTTTTGATGATCTGATGGAGCAGTTTCGCGAGGAACTGAATTTTGACGAAAGCTTTCCAGCGGAACGGCTGATCGACTGGGCATCAAGGGTGCGGCCGCGCGATGCGATTGCGTTCGAAGTCACGCGCAAAGACAACCAGATCTACAGTGTTTTTGCGCAGGAGATGCCGGACCGCGGCTTTGTGATCAGCCTGACCGATGTGACGTCGGAACGCGCGGCAACCAATGCGCTGGCCGAAGTCAACGAGCGCCTCGAAGGCTGGGTCGAAGAACGCACAGCCGAGTTGGAAGAAGCCTTGTCGGAAGCGGAACGTGCGAACGCATCCAAATCCCGCTTTGTGGCCGCCGCGAGCCACGATCTTTTGCAACCCCTCTCGGCCGCGAAACTGTTTGTATCTTCGATTACGGATCAAACCGACAACGGCGACATTCACAGCGTCGTGGCAAAGGTGGAAACCGCGCTGCAAGGTGTGGAACAGATCATCGAGGCGTTGTCTGCCATTTCGAAACTGGACGCTGGGCACGCCGTGTTCGACGTCCAGCCCGTGTCATTGGCCGAAGTCTTTGACCCGCTGCGGGACGAGCTTGCACCGAGCGCCGGTGGCAAGGGCCTCAAATTCGCGCTTGTGCACAGTGATCTGACCGTTGTCAGCGATCCAGGTTATCTGCGGCGCATTGTGCAGAACCTGGTCTCCAACGCGATCCGATACACCGATACGGGTCGTGTTTTGGCGGGGGTGCGCCGCGTTGGTGATTATGCCCGCATCGAAGTGTGGGACACAGGGCGCGGCATCGCAGAAAATGATCAGGAGGCGATTTTTCAGGAGTTCAAACAGATCGCACCGAACAGTGCGAACCACGGTTTGGGTTTGGGGCTCGCGATTGTCGAACGGGCCTGCAAAGGATTGGGTCACCCTCTGGAACTTTGGTCCAAACCGGGCACAGGAAGCTGCTTTAGCCTGATGGTCCCGATATCCACGCCCGTGCACGGGCTAGCCAACCTTGTTCATACGAAATTGGCCCAGGAGGCGCGCGACCTGAACGGCTTGCTTGTGATGCTTGTTGAAAACAACCGAGGTGTTGCGCAAGCGATCAGCCACCTGATCGAAAGCGCGCGTGGTGAAGTCTTGCTTGCCGAGTCCGGGGAAGAAGCACTCGAGATGATCTCGGAAATTGACCTTTTGCCGGACGTCTTCCTGCTGGATTACCAGTTGGGCCATGGAATGGACGGTGTGCAGTTATACAAAGCCGTTTTGAGCAAATATGGCCGCGTTCCAACCGCCATCGTATCGGCGAACCGGACAGCAGAACTGCGGTCAAAGTGCCGGGAGCTGAATTTGAAATTACTCTCCAAGCCGGTCAATGCGAAACAGGTCTATGATTTTCTGGCGTCAGAACTGAGGGCATAGTTTCGAGCCAATCCTGTTTGACCGCAATAGTTCAGGCTGCGCGGCGCCGTCCCGATTGAGCGCGAAGGATGAAGCGCAAGGCGTGGCCGGGTCTTTCGCAGGCCGCAAATGTCAAGCGCATCCACCGGTTCTTTGACGCCATGTTTTTGCCTCACGCAGCAGACCGCCCACCGTGGTTTGCCGGTTCGACACAGAGAAAAAACAGGCGCAGAGTGTCGCTTGACCGACGCCAGAACCGATGCTTTCTGCCGCCGGGACGGTTACGCGCACGACATGAATGTCTGACAAACGCAGGCCTGCCATCCGCCACGTGCAAACAGCCTGACAAGGCTCTGCCAGTCAGTGCTGTCACTGACCGGCCAGATCGGCATTCATGAAACTGTCACTTTGTTCGCACCCATAATTCAGTTATCCGTGAATTATGGAAACAGTGATTCCCAACCGCCTCTCGACCCTCGGCCACCCGCAGCGGCTGGCCCTGTTCCGGTTGCTGATGCGCCGCTATCCCGACCGCGTGCCGGCGACGGAACTGGCACTGGCGCTCGGGGTCAAACCCAACACGCTGTCCACTTACCTGAACGCGCTGATGCACGCCGGTCTGATCCGCCGGGAACGCGTCGGGACATCCCTGCGCTACACCATCCACATGGAGGCGGCGCGCGAGACCATCGACTATCTCATCATTGATTGCTGCCGGGGCCGTCCCGACATCTGTTCGCCCGACCTTTTTCCATCGCATCTCGGAGCCGCCGCCATGAGCGACCGCAAGTTCAATGTCCTGTTCATCTGCACCGGAAATTCTGCCCGGTCGATCTTTGCCGAAACGATCCTGCGCGACGTGGCGGGGGATCGCTTTGTCGCTCATTCGGCAGGCACCAAACCCCGCTCGGAGTTGAACCCGTTCGCGATTGAGGTGCTGGAGCAAAAGGGACACGATACGTCGCTGCTCCGGTCGAAAAACATCGCCCAACTCCAGGGGACGGACACGCCGACATTCGATTTCGTATTCACTGTCTGCAACAGGGCGGCGAATGAGGAATGCCCGTCATGGCGGGGCCAGCCGGTCACCGCCCACTGGGGGTTGCCCGACCCGGTCAAGGTCGAAGGTTCGGACGCGGAAAAGAGCCTTGCGTTCCAACAGACCTATGGCGCGCTGCGCAACCGGATGATCGGTTTTGCCAACCTGCCCATCGCATCGCTGGACCGCATGTCTTTGCAAAAAGCGGTCGATGATCTGGGCCAATCAAATGAAGAAGGACTTCGAACATGACCGTCTATGCCCTCAATGGTCTTGGCCGCATCGGCAAACTTGCTCTGAAGCCGCTGCTTGCACGCGGCGCGCAGATCGCGTGGATCAACGACGCAGTAGGTGATCCCGAGATGCATGCGCATCTGCTGGAGTTCGACACCGTGCATGGACGGTGGCAGGCGGATTTTTCCCATGATGTGGACGCTGTGACCGTCGACGGCACCCGCATCCCGTTCATCGGAACGCGCGACATTGCCGACCTGCCGCTGGATGGCGTGGATGTGGTGATCGACTGTACGGGTGTGTTCAAGACCGAAGCCAAGCTCGCACCATATTTCGAAGCCGGCGTGAAAAAGGTTGTTGTGTCGGCCCCGGTCAAGGACGGTGGTGCAGCCAACATCGTGTACGGCGTCAACCACGGCATCTACGACCCGGCCGCGCACCGTATTGTGACTGCGGCCAGTTGCACGACGAATTGTCTCGCGCCGGTGGTGAAGGTGATCCACGAAAATCTCGGCATCAAGCACGGCTCGATCACCACGATCCATGATGTGACAAATACTCAGACCATCGTGGACCGGCCCGCCAAGGATCTGCGCCGCGCCCGCTCGGCGCTGAATTCACTGATCCCAACAACCACGGGCAGTGCGACGGCCATCACGCTGATTTACCCCGAATTGACCGGGCGTCTGAACGGCCACGCGGTTCGCGTTCCGCTTTTGAACGCATCGCTGACCGATTGCGTGTTTGAGGTTGAACGCGAGACGACGGCAGAGGAAGTCAATGCCTTGTTCAAGGCCGCCTCCGAAGGGCCACTTGCCGGTATCCTCGGCTATGAGGAACGTCCGCTGGTCTCAACCGATTACACAAATGACGAACGCTCCAGCATCGTTGATGCGCTCTCCACGATGGTTGTGGCTGGCACACAGGTCAAAGTCTACGCCTGGTATGACAACGAAATGGGCTATGCCCACCGACTTGTCGATGTGGCGTTGATGGTCGGGGGCGACCTGTGACAACTGCACGCGCCGAGGGGGTGTCGGCCTATATCGCCGTCACCGCCGCCTATTGGGCGTTCATGCTCACCGACGGGGCGCTGCGGATGCTGGTTCTGCTGCATTTCCACACGCTTGGCTTCAGCCCCGTGCAACTGGCCTATCTGTTTGTGCTCTACGAGATCGCGGGCATGATCACCAATCTGGCCGCGGGCTGGATCGCAGCGCGGTTTGGGCTGACTTCGACGCTCTATGCGGGTCTGGGCCTTCAGGTGCTTGCGCTGTTGGCGCTGACCCAACTGGACCCCACCTGGGCGATCGGGGCCTCTGTGGCTTTCGTGATGCTGGTGCAAGGGGCAAGCGGTGTGGCCAAGGATCTGGCCAAAATGTCCTCCAAATCTGCGGTCAAGATACTCGCGCCCAGCCAAGGCGATGGGCTGTTCCGGTGGGTGGCCCTGCTGACCGGATCAAAGAACGCCGTGAAAGGTCTGGGCTTTCTTCTCGGGGCGGCACTTCTCGCAAGCCTCGGGTTCCAGGCCGCTGTGCTTGGCATGGCCGCCGTTCTCTTCGTCATTCTCGTGGCGGTGCTGACCCTGATGCCTGCGGGCCTGCCGAAAGGGCGCAAGGGCGCAAAGGTCTCGGAGGTCTTTTCGAAATCAGCCAATGTGAATTGGCTGTCGCTCGCACGGGTGTTCCTGTTTGGCGCGCGGGACGTGTGGTTCGTCGTCGGCATTCCGATCTATTTCTACGCCGTGCTGTCTGATGGCACGACAGAGGGCAATCGCGCGGCCTTCTTCCTGATCGGCACATTCATGGCGATCTGGGTCATTCTCTACGGGACCGTGCAAGCCACGGCACCGCGCCTGCTGCGGGCCAGCCGTCGGACCGAGGCCGACCTGATCGGTGCCGCACGCGGCTGGGCGTGGGGGTTGGCAAGTGTTCCGGCTGCGCTCACCGCCGCCGCCTGGGTCGCGTCCGGACCTCAGACATGGCTGACCATTTCGCTTGTGGTCGGTCTGCTCGCATTCGGGGGACTGTTCGCGGTAAACTCTGCGCTGCACTCCTATCTGATCCTTGCCTTCACCAAGGCCGAGCGGGTGACGATGGACGTGGGCTTTTACTATATGGCCAACGCGGGCGGGCGGTTGGCGGGCACGGTTCTGTCCGGTCTGACCTACCAGGTCGGCGGACTAACCCTCATGCTGGGCACGGCGACGGCAATGGTTGCCACCGCAGCACTCGTGTCGGGTCGCCTGTCCAGTGAACACAAGGAACGCGTCATCTCATAAGTGCCTTCGAACGGTATCTGTCATTCTGGGTCGCGCTTGCCATGGTCGCGGGGATTGCCCTTGGCCGGGTGCGGCTGCCGAAATGGACAATGCGAACCATATCGTCGCTGTCCTGATCTGGGCCATGGTCTGTCCGATTATGGTGGGAGTCGATCCATCGAACCTGCACGACGTGGCAAAGCGATCAAGAGGGCTGGCGATCAAGCTGAGCGTCACTTGGCTGATCAAGCCCTTCAGCCGCGCGGCGCGGGTACGCAAGAACGATTGCTGATCCGACACCGAATGGGATCACGACATAGTAGGGAAAAGTCGAGCACCCACATTTTGCAAGAAGACCCGTGCGCGAACCGCATCAGGTCCGGCCGAGCGCGTGTGTCCTCGGACCTAGCCGTGGTGCCAACGCCCACGGGGCGCAGACGGTACACCCCGCGTCCCGAATGAAATGGGCGGGTTCCGTCAACAGACTGGACCACTGTCCCTCAAAGCGCCTACCGGAAGTAGAAACGTGCGGCGGGCGGACAAATATCGGATCGGCAATGCCGTGGCCGAAGTGTCTCAATCCCCTGCGATTCAAGACAAACACAAAATAAATCTAGAATTTTCGGAACAAACCCGCGCACTATGGGCGGAAAAATGCTCATTCAAAAATTTTTGAAGTCGCGCGCAGAGCGATGCGCACTTTGGGACAGGAAGATATATATGCTTGGTCGCGTTTGCAGCAGTGGAATGTTCGCCCTTGGTGTCGCTTGGCTTACAATGGGCGCGCCGTCCGTTGCATTCGCCGATCCTCCAGCGTTTTCGCAGGTGGTTTCTCCGTCCAATGCTGCGATCAATACAAACGCCCGCCTGACCTATACGATCAACAACTCCGGCGCCGACGTGGTGACGGCCCTCGCATTCAATGCAGTGCTCCCGGCCAATGTGCAGCTCTCATCGACGCCGGACGCGTCGACCACCTGCGGCGGCGAGAACAATGCAGCCTTTGCAAATCTCACGACATCCGGTTCGGACACGATATCCTTTTCCAACGGCGAAATCGGCGGCGCTGACATTTGTACGGTTTCCGTCAACATTGTCGGAACAGCGGCTGGAACGTTCTCGATCCCTGTCGTGACGCTGACATCCTCGGAAACGGACGTGCTTGCGGCTGCCACTTCGTTCACGGTGAACAACAATAAACCCAGCTTCAGTCTGAGTGCAGCGCCGTCTGTCATCAATCTCGGTGACACCACAACCGTGACATTCACAGTTGACAACACAATCAATCCAAGCGCCGTCGGCAGCCTTGATTTTACCACATCGCTGCCGTCGGGTTTGCAGATTGCCAATCCCAGCAATGCATCCACAAGCTGTATCTCTGCAACCGCACCCAATACAACACTCACTGCTGTACCCGGTGAGCAAAGCATCGTGCTGGACGCAAACGGAAATGCATTTTTTCCCGGTTTTGAGGTGCTGGCGGCCGGTGCCACGTGCACCGTGTCGGTCAATGTCATTGCAAACGGTGTTGGTAACTTCACCATTGATGCACCCTCGCTCCAAGCTGATTTTACCGATGTGGGGGGCGCCGCAGCGAATGTTCAGGTCGACGCCAGTGATCTCAACGTCACGGCGACGGTTCTGAACACACCGGTCAATGCGGGGACGTCGGCGCAGGTCGAATTCCTGATCCAGAACCTGAACCGCGCCGAAAGCGCCACCGCCGTTGCGTTCACTTCTGATCCGGCGTTTTTCACGCCCTTTGTCTCCGGCGTGACCAGCAGCGTTGTGAGCAATACCTGCGGCGGTTCCGCATCTGGCGGGGCGGTTTTGCAGCTTTCGGGTGGTGTGATCGGCGCGCAAGGATCGTGTCGCGTTGTCGCGGATTTTACTATCCCGGCAAGCACCGCGGGCGGGAATTATACAATCAGCACGACGACGCCGGTCACGGGCACGGTTGCGTCGGCCGCGGTCACCGGCAATGCCGCAACCGCAAATTTCGTTGTGCCCACCGGCGGCGTTGCGCCGACCATTTCGATTGAGTTCCTTGAAGTGGGCACACTCAGTCCCAACCCGACTCCGGCGCCCGGGGATGACGTGATTTTGCGCGCAACCATCACCAACGGTTCCTCAAGCAGCGCCGCCTCCGATATATCTGCGACAATCAGTCTAGCGCCGCCCTTGCCGTTCCCGGTGTCGTTGTCAGCTCCATCAAACCCTTGCGGAGCGGGCTCGAGTTTTGCCGCGACGTTCCCCGGCACGGAAGCGCAAGATGTTTCATTGTCCAACGGCAGCCTTGCCGCGGCTCCAGGTGCAGGATCGAGCTGTACGTTCGAATCCACAATAACGCTTCCGGCGAACATTGCGCCCGGCAGCTATGCAATTTCTGCCGAAGGCCCGACCGCGACGTTCAGCGGCGGGTCCTTCACCGGAGCCGGTGCATCCGCAACACTGACCGTCGGGTCCGGTCTTAACCTGAACCTGAGCAAGTCGTTTTTGTCAGCGGGCTTTCCGGGCAGCACGGTGGATCTTGAGCTGAGCATCGCCAACGCCAGCGAATTCACAGCCGCCGAGGCCCTCGCCTTTTCTGACGATGTCGACGCGATGCTGACAGGCACGACGGTTGCGTCCGTTCAATCCGATACATGCGGCGGCACGGCAGGCGGCACCGGAACGGGTCTGTTTTCCTACAGCGGAGGCGTCCTTGCCGCGAATGAGGCGTGCGCGATTGTGGTGCGGTTGAACATCCCGGCGGCGGCGGCTGTTGGCGACTACACAAATACCACAACCTCTTTGTCCGGAACGCCTGCAGGCGGGGGCATTACAGAGGTGTTTGCCGCAGCGACGGCCGACCTCACGGTGTCCAGCGTTACGTTCAGCAAGGAGTTTCTGCCGAACACGGCCATTCCGGGCGATACGCTCACGCTGCGTTACACAATCGACAATCTCGATCCGTCGTCGGCGCAATCGATCAGTTTCTTTACTGAAAACCTTCCCGGATACTTCGCCGGGTTCGCGGCGACGGGCCCTGCAACTCAGAACACCTGTGGCGGATCTCTCTCTGGCACGACCTTTCTGATTTATTCAGGTGGTTCCGTGCCTGCGGGCGGTTCCTGCGTTATCGAGGTCGACGTACTTGTGCCTTTGGCAACCGTCGCAGGGGACTACTCCAACTCCAGTTCCTCGCTGACCTTGAGCAGTGGCGCGGCGATTGATCCGGCTGTGGCCACACTGACGGTCCAGCCCATTCAGATTGAGTTGGTCAAGGAATTCACGGATGATCCTGTTGTCGTGGGCGGCACAGCCAACGTGCGCTACACGATTTCCAACCTGTCCGGCGCGCGTGCTGTTTCGGCCGTTGCCTTCACGGACGATCTGTCCAGCTTGCCCAGTGGCACGGTGTTGGACGCAACAACCAACGATGGGTGTAGCGCGACAATTGCAGGGGCGGGCACCAGCACGGTTGACGTTTCAGGTGTCGCGCTTGCGGCGGGCGCAAGCTGCGTCATTGATCTGGCGCTCTCGCTTTCCGGTTCCGCAACGGCAGGCAACTTTACCAGCACAACATCGGATCTGACCGGTTTGATCGATGGACTTTCCGTTACCGGCTCGGCCGCGACGGACACGTTGGTTGTCACCAATCTTGCGCTGACATTCGCAAAAGCGTTTACGCCCGCGACAGTTGCGATCGCGGACGCAACGACGGTCACCTATACAATTACCAATGCCTCTGGTTCTGCGGCCGAAATCCTGTCCTTTGTTGACGACTTTGGCAGCACCATTCCCGGCGCCACGTTGTCAAACCTGCAGACCGATTGTTCCGGCGCATCTCTGTCCGGCACGTCCGCTTTGAATTTCACCGGCGGTAGCGTGCCCGGAACCAGCAGTTGCACCGTCTCTGCGGAGGTCGCAGTCCCACTCACAGCGACCGCCGGTGTCGTGACAAGCACATCAAGCGCGCTCACGTCGAACGGTCTTGTCCTTGCTCCGGCGGCTGCGGCGGACCTTACGATCCTGACGGGCGCAGACATTGCTGTCACAGTCTCGGACGGTGTTACCTCGGTCAATGCGGGCAACATCGTGACCTATACCATCGTTGCCAGCAACAATGGTCCGGCAATCGACAGCTCGGTAAGCTTGATCGATACATTCCCGTCGGACCTCGCCTGTACCTACACATCGGTGGCAGCCGGTGGTGCGACAGGCAACACGGCGTCCGGGAGTGGCAACCTTTCCGAAACGCTGTCGATGCCGTCGGGCAGTTCGGTGACCTATACCGCGTCCTGTACGGTCTCCATCACCGCGGCCGCAGGCAGCTTGTCCAATACCGCGACGGTATCCGGTTCCATCACCGACCCGAACCCCGCCAACAATTCGGCGACGGACAGCGACACGGTGATCGTGCCTGTGCCCACGCCCGGCTTTGCCAAGGCGTTTGCTCCGTCCACCATCGCCCAGGGCGGCGTGTCCACGACGACGCTTACCATCGACAACAGTGCGGCATCCTTTGCCGCAACGAACCTTGATTTCACCGACACCCTGCCGACAGGCATGATTGTCGCAACGCCGTCCAACGCCGCGACAAGCTGTTCGGGTGGCACGGTGACGGCAACCGCAGGCGCGGGCAGCGCATCCTATACCGGCGGCACAGTGGGTGCCGGTGCGACATGTACTGTTTCCTTTGATGTTGTTGCGCAAAACAGCGGTTCACTCGTCAACACGACGCAGGACCTGACGTCGCTCTTCGGGAATTCGGGCACGGCCACCGCGACCCTGTCCGTGACACCGGCTCCTGCGCCGACCTTTGCCAAAACGTTTTCACCCACATCCATCGAAGTGGGCGGGGTCACGACCGTGGCCATCACCGTGGACAACACCGCCGCGCTGGTCGCGGCAACAGGCGGCAGCTTTACCTATACATTCCCGACCGAACTGACAGCAGCGGCGCCGTCCAACGCCGTCATGTCCTGTGGTGCGTCCGGTTCGACCTTCACATCGTTCAGTGCGACGGCCAGCGCATTGACGGTCAGCGGTCTGAACATTGCAGCGGGTGACACCTGTACCTTCGGGCTTGATCTGCAAGGGATAAGTGTCAACACCTCCATCTCCAGCGCGACCAGTGAATTGGTGACAAACCTGGGATCCAGCGGGACGGCGGGGGCTTTCCTCGGCGTGACTTCGGGCCCTGCACCGGCAATCTCCGGTGCGTTTTCGCCGGACCCGGTGGATCCCGGTGCCGTATCGACCGTGACATTCACACTGACGAACAACTCGACCCTGATCGAGGCCACAGGTGCGGCGTTCAGCGCGACGCTGCCGACCAATCTTGTGGTGGCAAGCCCGGCCAACGACAGCACGACGTGTAGTGCAGGAACAGTGACGGCATCCGGGTCGTCGATATCGTTCGCGGGCGGCACGTTGCCCTTGAACGGAAGTTGCACCGTATCCGTCGATACGCTGACCACGGCAAACGATACGACCCAGACGGTGAACACATCGACACTGGTCACGAATGTCGCGACATCGGCCGCCGGGGCCGCTGTTGATCTGGCTGTGAATGCAGCCACCGAGCCGGTTCTCGCCAAGAGCTTTGCACCTGGCACCATCACCCAAGGTGAGGTTTCGACCCTTACCTTCTCGGTCATGAACGGCGCGGGGATTACCACAGGTCCGATCACCATCAGCGAAGCGTTGACAGGTGGTGCGGTGCTTGCCGATCCTGTGAACCTGTCGGGAACCTGCGCCTCTGCGGCGACGACGGCCAGCGCCGGAGACGCCGCGTTCACCATCACCGGGTTCACTCTGGCACCCTCTGCCAGCTGTGAGGTCAGCGTCGATGTCACATCGACAACAATCGGTACGTCCGAGACGTCGACCACCGCGCTTGCATCAGACATTGGCGGAGCGACCCCACTGGCGGCCACGCTCACAACGAATGCGGCACCAACCCCAACCGTTGCGGTCAGCTTTGACCTGGCGTCAGTGGTGCAGGGCGGCACGGCCACTCTGACCATCGATATCACCAACTCGGCGGGCATTGATGCCGGCAACCTTGCCTTCAACGATGCGCTTCCCACGGGCATGTTCTTTGCGACCGGTGGGACGACGTCCAACACATGCGGCGGAACATTCAACGTCGCAACAGGATTCGAAAATGTGTCGCTGGTCAGCGGCGCGCTTACGGCTGGGGCCACTTGCCAGATCTCATTGACTGTCACACCGACGGTCGTCGGGACAAACACCTATGAGGTTTCCGCAACCTCTGACCTGGGCAATTCCGAAGCCGCCTCTGACAGCATCACGGTGACGGCTGCACCTGTGCCCACATTGGCAGCGAGCTTTGCGCCCGCGACAATCGAAGAAGGCGGCTCCAGCACGCTCAGCATTACAATCGACAACACCACGTCGCTGATCGATGCGACGGATGTGGCCGTGAGCCTGAGCCTTTTGACCGGGCTCGAGGAATTCGGCACCAGCAGCTTTGCCACCACATGTTCCGGATTGACGCGGACATCTGCCGATACGCTTGCATTTACCGGTGGTGTTGTCGCGGCGGGCGCTGACTGCTCGGCCTCGATTGAAATCCGCGCAGTGGCGGATGGCACGTTCACGCAGCCGACAGGGGATGTGACATCCTCGCTGGGCACAAGTGCGTCGGTCGATGCCGACCTGACCGTGAACCCGGCGAATGCGCTTGATTTCCGCATTGCCATCAATCCCTCGTCCACGACCCAAGGCAACAGCGCGACAGTGACGGTCCGTCTGGACAACTCTGCGAACCTGATCGCCGCCTCGGATGCCGCGTTCAGCGTTTCGCTCGGGGGCACGATGCAGGTTGCGCCCGTGGCCAACGGCGCAACAACCTGTGCCGCGGGCACCGTTTCAGCCGTGACAGGCGGCAACAGCGCGAGCTTCAGCGCAGGGACGATCACCGAGGGCACGACCTGTGACGTGACCTTTGATGTCACCAGCTTTGACACAGGGTCCTTTACTGCGACGCTTGGAAATCTGACCACAAGTGTTGCGGATACGACCGGTGGCGCAACCGCTTCCCTAAGCGTTGCCGCAGCGCCGGCACCGGCATTCGGCCAAAGCTACACGCCGTCCACCATCGGGCAGGGGGAGACATCCCGACTGCGGCTCGAGATCGACAACTCCGCGTCGGGGATTGTTGCCAATCGGGCAGGTCTGCAGACTGCGCGGCCGGCCACAAACGCTCTGGGGTTCAACGTGACCCTGCCCATCGGCATGACGATAGAACCCAATCCGAACACCAGCAACAGCTGTGGCGGTTTGGTGACGGCTGTGGGCAACGGGTCGAGCGTCGCGCTGACCGGCGGGAGCGTCGGAGCCGCGTCCACCTGTGCCGTCGAAGTGAACGTCACATCCATCACCGAAGGCACTTTGGCCAGCGCGACCGGCGGGCTGACCTCAAGCAGTGGCAACGCCACCCTGAGCGCGGCGACAACGCCATTTGTCGTCACGGACAACCCGTTTGGGTCCGTCACCTTTGTGCAGAACTCGGTTCTCGACGGCACTTTCAACTTTGCCTCGTCCGAACCCTCGCTGACCTTCGACATCGCAGTATCGGGCGGGTCGGGCTCATTCGGCCCCGTGGCGCTGGATGCCGGAACCTATACCATCAGCCAGACAAGGCCCTCCGGTTTGGCAAACGCCACCCTCGTTTGTAGCGATCCAAACACGACCGTGGACGTCATAACCGGCGGTGTCACGCTCGTGATTGATGACGGCGACAACTTCACCTGTACGTGGAGTGCGAACAATTCCATCGAAGACACGGTGGAGGCAATCAACAGCTTTTTGCAACGCCGCAACAACCTGATCCTGTCGAACGGCCCGTCTTCCGCACGTCGCATGGCGCGTCTGAACCAGGGCGTGGGCCGGTCCGAAACCTTGCGGTTCCAGAATGGTGATCTGGCGTCCGCCACGCCGTTCTCCTTTGACCTGCTGTCCATCGGTTCGGGCAACTACAAGTTCTCGACCTCGCTCCAGCAGGTGGAACGGTCCCGTCGGATGTTCATGCTGATGGTTGACGGTGTTGAAAACAATTCCGAGGTCTATACACCGCCCCGCTGGGATGTCTGGTTCGAAGCAACCTTTGCCGAGTTTAGCGCATCAGAAGCAGACGGGCATTTTGCCGTGGCGCATCTTGGCGCTGATTACCTTGTGAACGACGACTTGCTGTTGGGTTTCGCGCTGCAGTACGACAGCCTCGACCAAGGTGATAACGGCGGTGAAACGGTGGAAGGCAACGGCTGGATGGCCGGACCTTACATGACTGCCCGGATCGCAGAAAACCTGATCTTTGACGGGCGCATCGCCTATGGACAATCCAGCAACACCTATGACCCAAAAACGACCTATATCGACAAGTTCGACAGCGACCGCTTCCTTGTCGAAGCGACATTGTCGGGCAATTTCGACTGGGACAACTGGGTGGTCACGCCGAACTTCTCCATGGCGTATATCGAGGACACGGCCGAGAGCTATTTGAACGGTCTTGGCCAGACGATCCCCGAACAGAAAGTGTCACTTGGGCAGATCCGGTTCGGGCCGACGTTCTCGACAACATTCGAAGGGCGCAATCAAACCCTGATCAGCCCGACGTTCAGCATCAACGGGATTTACAACTTTGCCGACACGGACGGTGTCACACTGGTGAATGACACATCCGAGGAAACCAACGGGTTCCGGGCGCGTCTCGAAGCCGGGGTCAGGATAACGGGCCGCAGTGGCGTACAGTTCGAAGCCGGAGCGCACTATGATGGCATCGGGCAATCGGACTTTGAATCCTACGGTGCGCGGTTGCGCGTGGTTGTGCCCCTGAACTGACGAAGCGGGATTTCCCACAAGCTATGGGCCTGTATTCCGGCCATAGCTTGTGATGCCCGTCGTCAAGATTGTAATTGCTCGAGAGAAGGCCGCGTTTGCGGGCCCTCTGCACCGCGCCAGTCATTGCACGTGGTGATGCAGACGTTCAGGCACGCTTTGATACGTCGTCGTGCAACACGGGCGCGACACCGACCGCATTTGCCTGCCGATCATTTGGACATATCCGAGCGCATGCTGGTCTGTGGGGACAGGTGATCGGACTGATCCTGGCAACAGCAGACTCTTGAAACGCGTACAAACGACGTCGCGGTGATCCGCTACAGTCGCTTCACACGCATACGCAGGCAAACTTCGCCAAAAGGTAGTAAAATAAGTGTAAATACGCGTTTGTCACGGAAATTCCTTTGATCTGAAGCCCCGTGTGATACAGTTCAGCCAGTCATTTTTTTATTTGTTTGAAACATTTTGGTGGCTGCGCGCGCGATGCCACGATGCTCGAGGAGTTCTTCAATGAGAAAATATGTTGCCGCCATCGCGGTAAGCGTCCTGTGTTCGATGCCGGTCGCAAGCTTGGCCAAGGCCGACGGACCACAACCGGTCCAACAGCACAATTCAAATGCCGTCTGGTTTGAGAATTTCACTGGGCTCAGCAACGCTTCGCTTGTTGTCAGCTATCCGGACGGCACCGTCGAGACCGTTGAGACATCCAAAGGCACACCGGTGTTCAAACTGCGTGGCGATGTCGCGCGTGACGGTGTCTATCGGTACGAACTGCGTGCGGCCACCGAGCAGCGCGAAGAAATCAAGAACCAATTCGACAATGGTCGCGGCGACGCTGCGCGTTCCGACCGGCTGACCCCTTTTTATCTGAGCGGTCATTTCACTGTGTCGCGGGGTGTGATCATCACCCCTGAGGACATCAAGGAAGAATAAAGATGATGTGCCGCGCCAAGCGGTCGCACAACAAAAATTGGAAGGACAGTACAATGAAACCCACGAACACAACCTTGTTGGCGTTTTTTGCCAGCACAGCGTTCGCATTTCCTGCCGTTGCGGATCAGGTCTTTACGGATGACTTGATCGTCCAAGGGTCCGCCTGTGTCGGTCTTGACTGTAACAACGGCGAAAGCTTTGGCTTTGACACGATCCGGATGAAGGAAAACAACCTGCGTCTGCACTTTGATGATACGTCAAACTCGGCCAGCTTTCCGAGCAACGATTGGCGCATCGGGGCCAACGACACGAGCAATGGCGGCGCAAACAAGCTGTTCCTTGAGGACTCAACCGCTGGACGTCAGATCGTCGTGTTCGAATCCGGCGCCCCCGCCAACGCGATGGTTCTCGACAGTTCGGGCAACCTCGCGCTTGGAACGGCCAATCCCGTCGTAGAAATGCACGTCGTCGACGGTGACAGCCCGACCCTGCGGCTCGAACAAGACGGTTCGTCGGGTTTCACACCTCAAACGTTCGATATTGCATCGAACGAGGCCAACTTTTTCGTGCGTGATGTGACCAACGGCAGCCAACTCCCGTTCAAAATTATACCCGGCGCAGATTCCAATTCGTTGGTTCTTGCGGCGAACAACAACGTGGGTATGGGCACCCAGTCACCAAGCGCAAAGCTGCATGTTGTTGAATCGGCAAATCTCACCGGTGCGACGGCACATGCGATCGTTCAGAATTCCAACTCCAGCGTGGCACAGCGCACACTGTTGACGCTTCAAAACAATGGCGGGAGCCAGATTATCATGGAAAACACCAGCACTGCGACCGATTGGCGGATGGCCGTTCGCAATGCTGACAACGATTTCGCAATTTTTGCTAGCGGAGGTATCGGTACTGCATTGCGCATCAATGACGTCACTGGTGACTTACAAGTGACCGGAACGATTTCGTCAGCAGGGACCACCCTTGCAGTTCCGGATTACGTTTTTGAAGATGATTATGAACTGATGCCGCTGGCCGAGGTCGAGGCTTATATTGATGAAAATGGCCACTTACCACGCATTCCGTCCGCCTCGGATGTCAAAGCGAATGGGCTGAACATGTCCCATATGCAGATGAGCCTGCTGGAGAAAATCGAAGAGCTGACTCTTTACACGCTGGCGCAGGAGAAGCAGATCAACGCGTTGCAAGATCGGATCAGCGTATTGCAATAAATCAACGTTGGGTCTACCAAGAGCCTTCGGTGTTTACACGGGAGGCTCTTTTTCTTCCAAAGAATCATGCAGATGCGCGCTTACAATCCTTATCAGCCCCTGATTTTTATTCACGTGCCGAAGACCGCTGGTACATCTGTGCGCAGCCTATTTGCCCAGCTTTTTCCCGGGCGGGTGCATCATCATTATTGTGACGAGAGCGCGGGTAGCTTGCCGCCAAAACGCAATCTGAATGCGCTTTGTCAAAACGGGTTGGCGCCCATATTATTTGGGCATTTCAACGAAAACCGCGGTTTTGGGATCCGAGAATACTACCCTCATGTGACCCAGTTCGTGACCATATTACGCGACCCGTTCGAGATGCATTTATCACGGTATTTCTACACCAAACGACGCCAAAAGGACTGGCAACGCACGTCTGACGTGGGCGATACGGGACTTCGACAATTTATTGAGGAAGGACACCTCAATATGATGGAGCACTTTCCACGAGATATGACGTTAACGAGTTTTGAAACCGATCTGGCTGAGCAATTTGTCGATGTCGGTTGCGTCGAGACGCTGTCCTCCAGCGTGTCCCGCATCACGGCGCGTTTGGGTGCTACCATGGATGATATGACCGTGCCGATGCGTAACCAGTCGGAGCGGGAGTTGCATCAGGATCTGGCTCCACTTCGGATTTTGTTCAGAGAGCGGTGGCCATTGGAACATGCGATCTATGATTATGCGCGTCGCATGAACTTGGCCCTGGCTAGAGATTGATATACCGCCGCCACTCCATCTTCTTAAGCTGCGCCCAGCGAGTATGTTTTCGAACGTAACTGAAGTCGTGGAGCAGGTGCGTCTAGCCACCGATGGGGGTATACGTTTTGCCATCGACTGGTCTCGATCATGCTACTTGCATCCTGATCACCCGGAAGACCCGTGGGCCTCTTACTGTGAGCCGGTTTTCGAGAATGCGGAACCTGAACCGAATTTGCCTGCTTTGCCGAGCGATGTAGAGATCGCTTGTACGCGCGAGAACATCATCACTTCGCGGCTTGAGGATGGATGTTGTTCTCCTGTGTTGCCGCCCCGCGATCATTCCGGTGCCAGCGACCTATTTGCGCATCAAATCAACCTCAAGCCTCATGTTTAGGCGCGCACAGATGCGTTTGCATCGCACAGCTTCCGCGACACGATGATCGGGTTGCTATCCGCGGGGCAGGGCGAACTGATGACGGTGTCACCACACTTCGCGAACAACATGGTAACACAATCATCCGCCGCTTGCCTTGTTGCTTGAGCAGGTGGATGAGGCGCGGCGGTCCATGCCCCATCCCGATATTCTGGCCCGTTCTGACAGTGCGACCATCATTGAAACCATCACTGAACGCTACGAGCGGCAGGTTGTGGTCTGGCCTCCGCTGCGTAGCGAATTTGGAGAATGCATAACACCGGGCATGACCACAATTCAGGTCTCACCTTCGATACGTATCAGCTGGGTCTGGATGTGTTGTCAGAAGCCTACTTGCTGGCGCGGACAGACTTTTTTGTACACGGGTATTCGAATGTCGCGAATTTCGTGGCCTGTAAGAATAGTACCCTGCCGCATAGCTACGTGACGCTTGACGAAGTTACACCGACGCAACGGGAAAAAATCCTGAGCGCTTTTTCCAAAACTCAAGAGATGGTCGGGCTGGATCGGCGAGGCACCCGGTAAATCGCTGGTCGCCTTTTCCTTGCATTTCATGCATCTGCGCCGATAAGTCATTGAGACCGAGCACCCGTAACGCGTGAAGGCAAATCATGGTTGACAGCATCGCTTTGGGCGCGGACGGACAGGCAAACCATACGCTTTCGTTGCTGCGGGCCAGTGACGCGCAAGGCCCGTTGTCGGCCGATACAAAGCTGGTTCCGGGGCTTTGGTTGAATGCCGATCCGGCGTTGGGGCTGGGGGGCAGCTTCTCGTCTCCCGCGGGACGCCTTCTGGAGATCCGCGCAACGACGACAAATCCCGGCAACTGGATCGGTCTTCATGCCACTTTGCCACTTGATGATTTGAGCGGTGTCGGAGTTATCGGTTTTGCCGCCCGGATCGCCGCACCCGATACGCATATCGTTCGGGCATGCCTTCGCTCCGGTACAGAAAACGGGTTCGAAGACTGCTTTTTCGACAAACATCTCCTGTTTCGACCCGAAGAGGCGAGCCACCTAGATGCGATCGCGGTCGGGCGTCGGCTTGACCTGCCGGATAGGGCGCCTTGGCGCGAATTGATCCTGTTCCTTCCAACGCAGAGCTTTGATCTGTCTTTGATTGATCTGCGCGTCTTTGTGGTATGACGGAAGAGGCGTCTTTGGGTCTGGTGATCCCGGTCCTGAATGACCATGCGGGGCTGGCGCGTCTGTTGCGGCAGGTGCAGCAGATGGGGAATTTTGATCAGGTCGTGGTTGTCGATGACGGGTCGGATGAACCCGTTGATATCGACGGCGCCGACATGCCGGACGTCACGATAGTGCGGCATGAAAAGCAGATGGGTGCCGGTATTGCGCGCAACCACGGCGTCAAACACGTGACCACATCGCACATGATCTTTTTCGACAGCGATGATTTGCTGACGGATGAATTTCCGCTGTTGTGGCAAGACCTCCGGGGACGGGACTTTGATTTCTGCTTGTTTCGGCATTGCGACAGTCGGCAGGCCGCGCGCGGTCAATGGGGCCTGACGGATGAAGATGCCGCGCTCTGGCGCGAGGCCGGGCTTGGGGGGCGGGCGATTGTGTCGGCAGATCTGCACGCAAAGGTGGCTCTGGCACAGACCGCAAATTATCCCTGGAACCGGATCTGGAGGGTGCAAAGCCTCACCGACCACGGTATCCGGTTCTCCCCGACGCGTGTACATCAGGATGTTCTACCGCACTGGATGGGGTTCTTGCGCGCGCCCGACGTGCTGGTGTCCGACCGGGTCGCCGCGGTGCATTTCGTGTCGCTCGAAGGCCAACGCCTGACCAACCTGCGCCGTGCCGCGCGTCTTGATGTGTTCATTCCGCTGCGGGAGATTTTGACTGTGCTGCTGTCGGTGCAGGATGCGCGTGCAGAGGCGCTTCTGCCCGCGTTCTGGCGCTTTGCCGCCCGTCTGCTGGATTGGGTGCAGGGGAACCTCGATCCTCTCTGGCATGGGCGGTTGCGAGACCGGCAGGCGGCCTTTTGGCAAGCAGCGATCACAGATGCGCAGTTGCATGCATTGACGGAAACGGATCCAGAGCTGTCGGCTCTGATCCGCGATCAGAGCGTCCCCGCCTCGACCACGTTCGAGGATCCCTTTTTGCGCGCAGGCGTCTTCCAGTGATCAAGGTCTTTCTCTCGGGGGCGCATGCCCGGCGCACGCCGCTGAGCTATACAGCGCTTGCTGACCTGTGGGACGGCGTGGTGATGCAGGTCGATCAGCCGGATCAGGCCGACATGCATGTCTTTGCCCACGTTCTGGATATCCAGATGGCCCCGTTCGAGTTGGTCGAGGATTGGCGTGTGTGCCGCACGCCTATTGTTCTGCTGTCCGAGGAGCCATTTTGGGACACGATATGGGGACAGGCACCACTCGATCCTGTAATCTACGTCGATACGCAGTTTGGCATAGTCCCGGTGCACCAGCTTAATCATACGACTAGCGATATTTTTCGGTTTGAGCAGATCCCATATTTTCTGCTGACGGACGCCCGATTTGCCAACGCTTATGCCGACCGTTTTGCCCGTGCTGTCGCGCGTGGGCCCGTGTTGTGGGGCGCACCGCCTTTCGATATCGGGTTCATGTTTGAACGGCGGCCGGAACCGTTTCATGACGTGACCTGGCTTGAGGCGGATCTGATCGGGCTTGCCGCCTGGCGTACCCGACTTGCGGAGGCCTGTGACGGCGACCGAGTGCGCCGTTGGGGCCGATCCTGGGAAGGCGGGCTAAGCCGGTTTGACCTTGGAGGGGATTGGCACGTGGACAAGCTGGCGCGCATTGATGGGCAATGCCGTTTGTTCAGCGCTGTGGAGAACACCCATCATCGAGACTACGTAACGGAAAAGCTGTTTGATGCGTTGGCCTGTGGGTCCGTGCCGCTTTATGTGGCTAGCCCAGGGCATCGGCTGCACGAGATGGGGCTGCCTGATGGTGCGTGGGTTAACCTTTTTGGCCATACGGCGGAGGACGCGGCGCGGATGCTTGCCCCGCAAGAGGACCGAAGCGAAGCCCTCTATGCGGGTCAGTTGGCGATGGCGCAGCTCTTTGGAGAAACAAGTGTTTGGCAGCACGAACGCAAGCGGCTGCGTAACGCGGTCCTTGAGGCGCTTGTGGCGCTGTTGTGACGTGCTCTGCCCGCTTCGAGATCACATAGGTTTTGAATGCCGAAAGAGCTGTTCTGCATATTGGAACTGACCACAGGGAAACGGGCAGGGGGTACTTCTAAACGAGAGGTTAATCCGCCGCCTTGTTGCTTAAACCTATTGCAAGGGGCCGGTGAATAGGTTTGCGCCTGAAGAAACTGTTTCGCGAGTGTATTGCATGTCTAACCTCTCTGCCCGCCTGGAGTTGCCTTATCTTGCACCCTCACAGGCCCAAAAACATGTTACCCACAATGAGGCCTTGCAGCGTCTGGATGCGCTGACCCCGTTGATTTTGGAGGAGGTCGGTGCCATCACGCCGCCTGCCGTACCAGACCAAGGCGCGCTTTATGCGTTGGGAGCCAGCCCCACTGCGGCCTGGGCGGCCGAACCGGGTCAGTTGGCCTATTGGAATGGGGTAGCGTGGCTGTTTCTGACGCCGCAGGAAGGCTGGCGTGGTTGGGATATGGCTGCAGGCGCCTTTCGTGTGTACCAAGGTAGTGCATGGCAAGCCCAAAACGCGGAGCTCTAGAATTTGGACGGGGTGGGCATCGGAACGACATCTGATGCGGTGAACCGGCTGGCCGTGGCTTCTGATGCGACGCTGCTGAACCATGCCGGTGCGGGTCACCAGTTGAAGATCAACAAGGATGCGGCGGGCGACACGGCCTCTCTTCTCTATCAATCGAACTGGATGGGCCACGCGGAAATGGGTCTGACCGGAAGTACGGATTTCCACATCAAAGTGTCCGCTGACGGTGCGGTGTGGACCGATGCGATGGTTTTTGACGGTGCGAGCGGGCAAGTTCAAGGAGCGGCCGTACAAGCCAGTGCCACGGACACCACGCCAGATCGATTGGCATTGACCGAGGGCACATTTGGTCCGGGTAGTGTTCTGGGCACAGTTGGGCTGAGCGGTGGCGTGCCCACAGGTGGCATTATTGAGCGGGGCAGCAATTCCAACGGATCCTATGTCCGCTTTGCCGATGGTACTCAGATTTGCACTGTTGATGGCTGGACCTTTTCGGAAGAAGCGTCCGGCATGCGGTTGGGCGGGGGAAACTGGATCTATCCAGCCGTGTTTTCGCAAACGCCCACGGTCACGCCATCGTTCAGCAATTCGGTCGGCACGCACTGGATTGGTACAAACACTCAGCACCGGGTCAGCATATTTGGCTGTGGTACGGCCACCAGTATGGCGGCAACCATGCGCATCTTTGCAGTGGAAACAACACCGTTTGTTCCGGGTGCCCAAGCCCTAGAAGTCCGTCTTTTGGCGATAGGAGTCTAGTCATGACCAATGCAACAACATCCATGCAAGTCACTTTTGCACCGATCCGTTCTCACGGTCGGTATGTTTATGAAAAGCAGGGCGATGCCCTCTGCTTTGATGGCGAGGTTTTTGATTTTTCGGCCTTACCGGACGGTGCTGTGTTGCCCTCGGAAGCGGTTGCGTCCGAAGCCGTTTGCGATGACGTGCGTCGCGAGGGTGGTGCCTTGCATGTGATGCTGCTATTGGCTCACGGAGCGGACGCACCAGCAGATTTGCGTTTTCCGGGCCCGGTTACCAGCACCGAAGACGGCCCAATCACCCCCCAGGAGGCACGGGCATGAGCAACATCGATTTTGATCAGGTCATCATACCTGCACAAAAAGCTGTTGAGGCCGCTGCCGCACGGAGCGCCGCAATCAAGGCGGATTGTACGTTCCGGATTGCTACATGTCTGGACTTGCACACGGTGATGAACCTGCATGGGGCTGCTCTTGCGGAGACATTGGACGCGGATCAAAGGGCTTGCTTTGCTGCTGCGCAAGGTTGGATACAGGCCATGCAGACGGCCTGCCGGGTGGCGATTTCAAATGGCGCTGATCCAGTTTGGCCGGTTCTGCCCGACGGTGTGGAGGCGCTGGCAGCGGAGTTCTAAGCGTCGTAGCGCAGCCGCGCGCACAGCGCATCATAGGCCGGACTTGTGCTGCGCATCTGCGCTACCTGGTCCGGGATTTCACGGCGTGTTCGTTGCGCGACCAATGGACCGGTACGTCCGCTATCGCCGGTCAGGGTGATTGCGGATATCAGGCTTTGCAGGTTGGGCCGGTACGCCAATTGCAAGTGTTTGCACAGTTCTTGCAAGGTACCTTCAGTGTCGCTTAGGAACGTCTCGTAGCTGATCCATGGCAAGCCTTCGTGCGCGTCCAGGAACGCCATGTAGCGGTTCGCATAATCCTGCAGGGTCCCGGGGTCGAAATGGGTGAATTTATTGTGCAGCAGCGATAAGTAGGAATCGAGCGGGTGGCGGACGGTTACAACCGAAAGGAGTGTGTACTGCGTTTTTAGAATGCTGCGCAGGTTCGGGCGGTTCGGTAAATACGATCCTGTACAATAATGAGAATGGGCATGGTCTCGGATCACGAGACGTTCACCGCGTTGCCGGGTCTTTTCATAAATGACCGCCAACCCCGCCAAGAATATTTCGATAAGATCTTCGTCGCGTGGTACCAATCCGGCATTGCGTTCAGCATTGCGATATTGCAGCGCCAGATCAAGTGGGCTGAATTTTGCCTTGGAAATAGTGCTGAGCGGATCAATTTCGCTGAGCACACGGGCGTTCGGCGTAGTTGCCAGAAATTTACAGATTAGCGTGCCGCCGGTACAGGCAAAGTGGTGAACCGTACGGATCGGCGCCACCGGCTCTTGTGTTTTGAGGTGGTCTTCAATCTGTGCGCGCAACTCGGCCTTCTGGTCCGGGTCCAAAAACCGGCGCTGAAGTCTTGTTTGCAAGCGTACGAGGATATCAGTAGGTTGGGTCACGGGTCTGTCTTGTTTCGGGTGGTTTGCGTGTGGGATTGCTCACGCCCTTGATCCCACGCGCGAATATGTTTGTCTGTTTTTGCCGGACCATTCGGAACGTCTAGCATGTTCAGCAGCTCTTCGACCAAACTATCGACAGCCAATTTCGAGCGATAGAGCGTCTCATACCGCCCCTGTAATTCCAGATGGTTTGATTGCAGGATCGCTTGGGATCGGATTGACATGGCCAGTTCTTGCTTGGCGCCTTCGGCGGCAGCTTCAGCGATCTGTAGACGGGCCGCCATGGCCACTTCTGCATCGGATCCGGGTGTAGCTTCGGGGAGCGGTGGCAACGCGCGAGCTTGGGTCAGAGCCTCTTGCAACGCATCGCATTGGTTGGACAATGCGGCGCGCGCCGCTTCGTCATTAGCAGAGGCTGCGCGTACGGCGGCAAGTTGTTTTTTCAGGTCGTCCCGTTCCGCTATCGCGTTTGCCAAGTCTGCTTCGCGCTGTTTCAGAGCAGCGCGTACGGCCACGGTCTCGGCCTGCGTGTCCTCGATATCCCGAGTCTTGGCGTCAAGCAGCGCGCGCATCTCGGCCATTTCGTCATCGGCCTTATGGCCGATCGCATCAAGCTGCGCCTGCATGTCGCGCAAGCGTTTGGTGCCGGGATCAAATCGGTAATGCGTTTTCTTCCAGTCAGGGTGTGCATTTAAATCCGCGTCCGTTTCAGCCACGGGAGCAAACCCCGTTTGTGTCAGAAGACCGGTGAAATCCGCAGTACCACGGTGTCCGACAAACAGCGGTTGCACTGGGTGAGTGAGGTAGATGTCGCGGAAGTTATCGAGATGGCCCGCAGCAGCAAACGCTGCGAGCAAGTCATATTCGCTGCCGGGCGTGTCGATGACCAGAATGTGCCCGCCACCCTCCGGCAGGCCGAGCGCTTGTATCAGCTCATCTGGGGTGAGCGTCTGTACTAGTGGTGATCCGGTGCGAATAGCACCCGGATAGGCGGCTTCGAGCTCTTCTGCCTCTGCAAATCCCGACACATCGAAAAAAGAATAGACAACGAGGGTCTGCATTCCGCCAGTTGGGGTGACGCCCTGCGCGAGGTGACGGACAAGGCCGGGATGGGCCTCGGACAGGGCGGTGAGATCCTCGGCAAGTTCTGGGTTGGGTTCTATCAGGTGGATACGGGCAGGACCAAGGGCCAGATACTGGTCAAGATCGCTGGCCAGACCCGCCCCTACATAGACAACGTGCGCATCGGTACGGCCGGTCATGGCTTATCCTCTCGAGAACCTGCGGCGCAGCGCCCGCAATGGTGCGGTGATCCGCCAAGAGCGGGAGGCGAGAAGTGCTGCCACATCGGCATCGCGGTCGCGGAGTTCATTTCGCAGCGTTTCATTTCTGCGCTGCGCGCTTTCAGCGTCGATCAGTGCATGACGCAAGGCGTCTTCGACCTGGCACATCTGCCCTGTCAGAGAGGCGTTTTCGTCGCGCAAGGCGGTGGTTATGGTCTTGGTCGCATCTGCCATTTTGGTGGCCATATGCAGTCGTGATTCGAGATTGGTAATCTGCTTTTGGGCAATGGCTGCACGGTCTTCGACGGCCTTGATTCGGACTTGGGTTTTTTCGACCATGTCGTCCTTTGCAGCCAGGCTTGCACTGGTGCGGCGGGCCTGGTCATCACGATCTTTAATCGCTATTTCCAGCGCTTGCTGTTCGGTGATCTGGGTGCGTATCTCGGCTCGCAAGCGGTTCAGCTCGACTTCCAGCGCATGCCTTTCCACTGTAGAATTGTTTTCGGTCGCTGAGAGCGAGGCCAAAACGGCGCCGAGATCGGGCGCCCCTGATCCGGTATATGGCGTGCTGTGCCAGCTCAGGGCAGCCAGTTCGGCGTCGAGCCGCCGAGCCTGAGCAGCGCCTCGCAGCATATGGGCGGCCAGAAACCGGTGCAACTGGCTGTGTGATTGTTCAATTCCAATGGCTCGGGGCGCGTCATTGCGGAAAAGGCATCCATAGCGAGCGGTCAGAGCACTTCGCAGGTCGTCTGGCGCCTCGGTCAGCTGTGCCAGTGACGTCGAAAACACTGCCCGGCGATACCTGCGCAAGCAAGTCAGGTGCGCGGTCGCTTGTTCTTGCCATTGTGTGAGGGCGGCATCGGGCGGCACGCCTCGAGCCAGAGTTGTTGCTATTGCGTCTGTGGCACTTTGGTAGACCATCAGTGCAATCTCGGAGAATTCTCCCGGATCCGGCGTAAAGCGGACCGGGCGTTCGAACCGACGTTCTGTACTGTCGAGCAGGCCAAGCAGTGTCTCGATATCGGCGCAAATCTCTGGGTTTTGCGAGACTATGACAAATCTGCGCTCGGAATGTGTTTCGATTGTTGTCATTGTCATGTGCCGTGTGCGGGGTGTACTTCGTTTCCAGTACGATCAGTCTAGAGCGAGGATGTCGTTTACAAAGTTCTTTGGCCCATATTTTTGCACCAGAAGATAGAGGGCTATTTGTTTGCGCGCCAAAGCGGCTGGGTCGTCGCGGAGGGCGCGCAACCGGTCGGGCAAGTCAATCAGGGCCTGCTGAGTTTCGGCGCAACTGACCGTAGCGAGGTCCCACAGTTCAAGGTCGCGCGGTGGCGCGTATTGGTCTGACAGCACGACAGGGATCGAACCCGCCAGTGCAGCCTCCCAAAGCCGAATCGAATTCGGGCCAGTGCCAGAGGGGCACAAGGTGAATAGTGATCGGTTCAAAAGCGCACGGAACTGTTCTGCTGCCGATTGGTCTTCGAGTTGTACGCCTTCAGGCGCGCGGTCGAGGATCTGTTTGTCGTAGACAATTCTTTGATAGTGCCACGCACTGCGATCAATGATTTCGCCTTCGGAGTCACTGGCCAGATGGTCAATGATCTGGTTACGAACTTGCGACAAATAAATGTCTGAAGACCGCGCACCTGCAAAGGAAAACAGTAGGGGCCGCGGTGCGTGGAGATCGGTAAAAGCGACCGGAACCTGTTGCACAGGATAAAGTGGGAACGGATGCACGGCGATGTCCGGCTGCCCCGGCATGTGTGTCATGTCCCGGCGGCAATGCGACCAGAATACGTCTGTCACGCCCGCACTGGTTAGAAGCTCCGTATATTCCGGCAGGCGAATGTGCTGGCATACCGTGATCACCCGGTCATATCCGGCAAGGGTCGTTCGAAAACGGGCCAACGGGACTTTCAGTGCGTCAGTCTTGGCGCTGCGATTGCGCGCATGTGTGCTTAGATCGATCAGCGTGGCCCATGGAAAACCCAGATAAGCGGTGCCTTCGGGCATTGTTTGACCAGCATCTGCGGCGGCAACCATACGCCTGTGAGCATGCTTTTCGGTGATGGCCGGGTATTGCCAATCGTTGTCATGGGCAAAGATGCGGCGGGCAGTGTCCGTAGCGGCGTCCCGCGCATCACGCCAGCGTTCAAGCGAACGATTGATCGTGGGCTTGGCATATTGGGCGGAGTTCAGGCTCCAGATTTCGATATCGAGCGGGGCAGGCGAAATCAGCGTTTCGCTGGGATGGACCATGGCCATGCCCCCCTTGATACTCGTGTCGCCGGTCTTGTCATAGTAGCGTAAACCCGTCTCGTGCACATGGATCGAGCGAATGTCGTAGAACGGGTTCACAACCGTATAGCCGTTGATCGAAAAGACATAGGCGACTTTGTTGTCGCACCGTGGCACACCAAGCGGGATGTCCAGAGCGCGTGCCATCTCTGGCGAGACAGGTACGCTGGGCAAAAAGGCCCAAGTATCTTGGGACCAGTGGGGATTGGGGTGTGGCTGCGGCGTGCCGTCGATCCAGTCATAGCGGCTGAGCGAAACAAAAGACGATGCCCGTTCGTCAAAAAGTGTCTGAAGGCGGGCGATATCGGCATCGAAATAAATGTCGCTGTTGGCCAAAACCGAAATATGATTGGGACATAGGTCGTGACTTTGACGCACCCAGTCCAGATATGTCGGCCGCTGTGACAGTCGCAAGACTCGCAGGCGGTCATCGTCAAAAGGAATTGTGCTGTTATCGTCCTGCAGCAGAAAGATCCGGTCAAACACATCACAATCGAGATTCCGGCGCAGACACGCCAAAAGCTCGTCCGCGCGGGATGCATCCTTGGGTGTATAAAAGGGCAAAAAAAGGGATATCGCCCGATCAGTGTGCGCGGTCATTGCAAAGCGGGATTTGTAAATAGTAGAAAGCCGTCATCAAACTTTATCTGGCCATATGGCGTCTGGTTGAGGCTATTGCGTTCGAAATTCATAGCCTCTACCCAACCCGCATCACGGAAAAGTGCCGCCAGATCGTCGTGTTTTTGCATATCTATGTGCGTCCCCACCATGATGGATTTCACATGCTCCGTGAGCAAGTCCATTTCGGCAGGGATCAGGTCATATTCCGCGCCCTGGATATCCACGTGCAAAAAGTCGACGGGCCCTGAGAATTTGTTCAACACCGTCTCAAGTATGACGCCGGGCACTTCGATGAAGGGTACATCACCGTATACAGCGCGCAGCGAGGCGCCGTAATTGACGTCGGGATTGTCGATAACCGGAAAGCGCAGCATGTCCGAGCTATTCGACGCGGCGCCAAAAATGGTGGACTGACTGCCGGGGTCGATCCCATTGTCCAGCATGTGGTCGCGCATCCATTCGTAGTGCTGAGGATCCGCTTCGACGCCTACAAGTTCTAGTGCTGTGATCTCAGGCTTTTGCCGGGCTGCTAACGCCGCAGATACCAACCAAGGCGCCCAGCCGGCCCCTAGTTCCGCCATGCGAAAGGTGCCTTGTGCTTTGTCGACCGCCCGTAAGGTAGCGATCCAGTCTAGATAATGTTCGTTCTTGGGTGGATAGCCCGGCGTGACTGCCTGACCCTCGGGCACAGCGTATTTGGTCCAGGCGCTTTTGAAGGCGACTCTGGTTATAGCCCCCACAAAATCATGCATATGCGCACCCGTTCCCGTTGTCGTGACGCGTTCAAAACGGTCAAAGATGGGATCGTGCATCAGAGTACCTTTCAACGTTGGGTCGAGCCCGTTTCTTGGCGGGTTGATGCTGAAACGTCAAGGATCGGCTCCATTTCGAAACGCTGTCGCGGTGCGCATCCGTAATAGGCATCGTGTGGTTTTAAGTGCATCGCAAGGCCGACTTCATGGCGAGCTCATGTTCTTCATCGACAGGGTTCATGCGTCGCGACCGCGTGGAGCAATGCCAAACTGTCTCTTGAGCTTACGTTTGTTTTTGAACGAAATTTGCATGGAGTTCTGGAGACTTTGATTGGCCAAATTTTTGTCGTGTATTGTGCTGGCCCAGAAGGGTGTGAAGCTGCGCAAAAATTTGACATGAGCGCTTTGGTCAATCAAATCGATATGCTGCGCGCAAAAGACGGTGCGTAGATCTTCGCTACGATCAACCTCTTCAACGTAACATAGGAAGGGGTTGTTGAAGTAGTTGTCGAAATAGAATGCATCCCCTAAGCAATCATAAATTGCTCCCCCGGGATAGCTAATAACTGTACCGGCGCGCGCTTCAGCGCTGGTGATTTTTGTGCTTCGCAATCTTTTGAAAAAGCCAGTATTTACCAAATCATCGGTGTCCAGCCGGCAGGTCAGGATACGCCGTGGAAATCCCAGGTCACTTAACGTATGACGAATAGAGCTAGGCAGGTCGCGGCCAGTGTAAGGGACAATTGTTACCGGCAACCCAGTCACACTGGCTGTCAACTCGTCCAGAAAATCATGCTCGCGGGTATCCACCATAATCAGCCATCGATCCGGCTTGTCGTAGCAGTTGCGCACGCTCTGCACGGTCAGACGTCGAAACAACTCGATCCGCCAATCCAGCCATGTTCGATAGTCTTCCGCACTCCTGCCTGCCCATATTGGATGCGGCAGGTTGAACCGTGAAACCAGAACCAGCGTTTGTTCCATGTGAAGGGGCCTTCGACAAAGTGTAGTTTATGGTTTGACCTTGGTCTGTTTTGGGTTGAAGTTCTTTCGGTCTTCTTTTTTGACCCATGCAGATGCACTTTTCATTGACCCATATTCCAAGACAAAGCAGTGGCGCAGTAGCGGTCGTTGGAAAATCTCAAAGACAGTTTTGCGGTTTTCAAACAAATGCTTATCTTCGTCAACCAAGGACGCAACATGCTCTGGTAACTTGTCCAGAGCATATTTGGGATAGCCTTTCGGTGAACCGCCACGCCACGCGATGCGTTCTTGAGATGCGAGTATTTCCTCGTTGAGACGCTCCATGAAAACTATGGCGATGTCATCGTATTTGGCTAGGTCTTGAAGCCATTCACAGGCATTCGGAAACTGAAAAACAAAACGTGTTTCGTTCTCAATTTTTTCGAAGAACCCGGCTTTGTTGCCTGGACCAACGGCGCTTTCGTCCAAATTTGGCATCGACATAGCGTCAGCAATTATTCGGCTGGCGATGGTCGTACCCGATCGTTGTGGCCCGGTTACAATAATTTTTTTAAACGCGTTGAGCCGTTCAAGAAGCGCGTCCAGGGTGATCGTGTTTTCGAGCTGCATCGGAGTTTCTTTCCAAAAAGCGCCTGGCGCGGCATTCACTGTAGTGCGCTCCTAGTCTTTGCGTATTATCCACGTCGCGCGCCTGGCTTCATAGTCAAAGCCATGGCGCTCGCAAAACTGCTTCACGGCTTTTTGCACCGGAAGGCCCTGATCTTTACCCCATGTCCAATCATCACCCCCCAGTGTCGCGTCGGGAAATAGTTCAAGCGCCACATTCAAATCAGCCAGACCTTTGTCGTTGTCGAAATAGATAAAATCTGGCGAAATCTGGCGGCCTTTGAGTTCGTACAGTTTTTCAGGTGACTTTCCTACGAGTGGAACAAAGCGATCCCTGTACCTTTGTAAGTTTGCCATCGATGACAGATACGGGCCGTGGGCCTTGAGACTGGCCGCAAAGGCATGTCGATCGTTAATCCCCTTGAAACAGGAGTCAAAAACCGGATTGGGGATATATCTTTCAATGATCTCGTGCCATTTGCCCTCCCAGGGATCTACCCCGATGACAATCAGGTCTGATTTGCTTTCCAGCCATTGCAGGACCGAGCCGCACAAAAAACACCCGAGTTCCAAGACCAGTTTTGTGTCGTTGGCGCGGAAATACTCGGTTAGCAAGTCGCGCCCTCCTCCGTCCAGCGAGAACCTGTATTCTGGCACGTTCGGAGTTTCCGGTGTCGGGTACGCCTGCATCAAAGCGCCGAGACCGAGATGCGCGTGAGGCATGTGGGTTTTTTCCTTCTAACTTCGGACAGACCAAGGCGATGTGCCGCAAGATGTTTATCCATGCTCACCGCCAGTTTGTGCTAATTGCCAGCAGTGAGGCATAGTGCCAGTGGTCATGTGCGTGTCCGCGACTCACCAAGGCCGTAACGGAACATAGTTCTAATATTCGGCGCGTGCTGTTTGCGGCACTGCAGCACGTTCCGCAATTTACATAGCATCATCTGCCACATGGTGTGATGTTCTACAATAGCGATTTCAAGACGCGACCGCTCGCGCTACAGAGTATGGAGTTTTTACGAAGTGCAATCCTAAACAGATGTGAGCCGTTTAAGATTGGCGCCGTATTCGGACTCGCCGAACAGTCGCGACCCTTCCATGAACGTGATCCACACCGTGCCAACCGCTCTCAAAGACGATCGTTTTGGGGCCATGCCACGCGTAACTCTGGCTAATCTCGCGCACTGACAAATATTCCTGTACGCGATACCTCCGCTCAAGGTCGTGATCACCTACTTGCCTTGGGCAAACGGTGTCATGGCTTGGGCGCGTTCCCTCACTGTCCCATCCAGAAAATACAGTCCCGTAACCTTGTGGATGGACGATGGCAAAACCGGTTTTTCGAGGGTCGTCGGATCAACCCCGCCTGAATGGCCTAATTTGTTTTCAGTGCATGATCGGCCTTTCGTCCAACTGAGCGATGTTTTTTGGGGGCGGGAGGGTGGTAACCTAATGCGACGTGAGGTCCCTGCACACAGATTATGCTGTGGGCAGGTTTGGCTCTGTATGTCATTCGTTCGTGCACTATGGCCGCCCGCGGGATTATGGCGGCGACGTTGCCCGCGCCATCAGCTTAATTTGCGGATAATGCCTTGAGGTACGCGCCATACCCGGTCTTGCCAAAAAGGCGGGCGCGTTTCAGCAATTGCTCCCGGTCAATCCAGCCTTGCTCAAACGCGATCTCCTCCGGGCAGCCGACCTGTTGGCCCTGTCTGTCCGACAGTGTCCGTACAAAATTCCCTGCATCCAGAAGCGATGCATGGGTTCCGGTATCGAGCCACGCATACCCGCGTCCGATCTGCTGAACATTCAGCAGTCCATCCGCAAGATAGGTCTCCAGCAATGAGGTGATCTCCAGCTCGCCACGTTCCGAAGGAACTACGGAGCGCGCGCGTTCGGGTGCAGACCCATCGAGAAAATAGAGCCCTGTGACGGCGTAGTTCGACGGGGGCACTGCAGGTTTCTCGACGATGGCCCGCGCCGTGCCATCTGCGTTGAAATCAACCACGCCATAGCGTTCCGGGTCCGCCACACGGTAGCCAAAAACAGTACCGCCGATGTCCTTGCTGTCCGCTTCCAAGAGGCGATCCGGCAACCCGTGCCCGAAAAAGATATTGTCACCCAGAACCATGGCAGATGGGCCACCGTCCAGAAAATCCTCGGCCAAAAGATAGGCCTGCGCCAGCCCATCAGGGCTGGGTTGTGTCACAAAGCTCAGCGACAGCCCCCATTGACTGCCGTCGCCCAACGTTCGCTGAAACTGGGCCTGATCCTGTGGCGTCGTGATAACGCAAATCTCGCGGATACCGGTGAGCATCAGCACCGACAGCGGATAGTAGATCATCGGTTTGTCGTATATCGGCAGCAGCTGTTTCGACACGCCCATCGTGATGGGAAACAAACGTGTGCCCGAACCACCAGCCAGAATGATGCCTTTGCGCGCGGTCTTTGAAAGTGCGGTCATGTCAGCTGCCTTACGATATCTTGGGTGGCCGCGCGCCAGTCGGGGCGCGCAATGTCAAAGGTGGTTTTGATCTTGTCGCAATTCAGCCGCGAATTCAGGGGCCGCGTTGCTGGCGTGGGATAGGCGCTTGTGGGGATGTTTTCGATGGCGACTTCGCGGCCCGCCGCTTTGAAAATATCGCGGGCAAAGTCGGCCCATGACGCATCGGGGGCACCGCTGAAGTGATATATGCCGCTGGTGTGCCGGGTAACGGACCGGGCCAGCATCAAACAGGCCTGCGCTATGGCGCGGGCCGGGGTCGGGCCGCCGATCTGATCGGCCACGATGGTCAGATGGTCCCGGCTCTCGCTCAGGCGCAGCATGGTTTTCAGGAAATTGGACCCATGCGCAGAAAACACCCACGACGTGCGCAGGATGGCATGCACGCCGCCGGCCTCTGTGACTTGGGCCTCGCCGCTCAGCTTGCTCTGCCCATAGACGTTTTGCGGCGCCACTGGATCGGTCTCGTGCCAAGGAACGGTGCCGCCCCCCGAAAAAACATAATCGGTCGAGATGTGCACAAACGGAATGTCGACCCTTGCCGCATGTTGCGCCATCACACCGACTGCAACCGCATTGACCGCATGCGCGACGGCAGGTTCCGCTTCTGCGGCGTCGACGGCCGTGTATGCTGCGGCGTTGATGATGGCTTTTGCTGGCGTGTCTGCGAGGAAAGCGGCCAGTCTGTCCGGCTGCGTCAGGTCAACCGTCTCGCGGCCGACACACTGCACCTCTGGATCAAGTCGCGCCAGTTCGATGGCGACCTGACCGGTTCTGCCAATGACGAGGATCATGCCTGGCCCAGTCGTGTGCCGACGCCATCCCGGTCTTGCAATGCACGCCACCAGTCTTCATGCGCAAGATACCACATCACGGTCAACCGCAGCCCGTCTTCGACAGTAACAGACGGACGCCAGCCCAATTCGGTCTGCATCCGGGATGGGTCAATCGCGTACCGGGCATCATGACCGGGCCGATCCGTGACAAATGTCACCTGGTCCGCATAGGACCCGCTGGCCTTGGGGCGTACCTCGTCAAGGATGGCGCACAGCGTCCTGACCAGTTCAAGGTTCGACCGCTCGTTCTCTCCACCGATATTGTAGTTGCGCCCGACAACACCGCGGTCCAGCACGGTCAAAAGTGCATCCGCGTGGTCCTCAACATAAAGCCAGTCGCGTACATTCGATCCGTCGCCGTAAACCGGGATTGGCTTGCCCGCGATCGCGTTCAGGATGACGACGGGCACAAGCTTTTCGGGAAAGTGGTAGGGACCATAGTTGTTGGAACAATTGGTGAGCAGAACCGGCAGGCCATAGGTTTCCGCCCACGCGCGGACCAGATGATCACTTCCTGCTTTGGACGCGGAATAGGGGCTGCGCGGATCATAGGCGGTGGTTTCCGTGAATTGCCCCTCGGGTCCGAGAGAGCCAAATACCTCATCGGTGGACACGTGGTGGAACCGAAATGTCTCCGGCTTGCCCTGCGCTGTCCAGTATGCGCGCGCGGCTTCAAGCAGGTGGAAGGTGCCCATGACATTGGTTTCGATGAACGTCGCCGGGCCATCAATCGACCGGTCCACATGGGATTCCGCAGCCAGATGCATCACCGCGTCCGGCGCGTGGCGCGCAAAAACGGCGTCCAACGCTGCGCGGTCTCTGATATCTGCATGCTCGAACACGTAACCGGGCGCATCCGCAACGTCGGCCACATTATCCAGGCACGCCGCATAGGTCAGTGCATCCAGGTTGATGACATCGTGTCCCCGCGCAACGGCAAGGCGTACAACCGCCGATCCGATAAACCCCGCCCCGCCTGTCACCAGTATCTTCACGATGCGCCGTCCCAGACAAAGGGGCTGTCGAAATCAGCCAATGCGGGGGCACGGGCATCCTTGTCCGACAGCACAGGCGATCCGACCAGCCCCCAGTCGATGCCACAACTGTCCCACGCCACGCCGCCATCGGCCTCGGGTGCATAGTAATCAGAGCACTTGTAGAGGATTTCAGTGTCGGGCGCGCGCGTGACAAACCCATGAGCAAACCCCGCAGGCACCAAAAGCTGTTTTCCGTTTGCCGCACTCAGCTCAACACCGACCCATACGCCAAAGGTGGGCGATCCGCGCCGAATGTCGACCGCCACATCGAACAGAGCCCCGTTTCCGCACCGTACCAGCTTGACCTGAGCATGCGGGGGCGCTTGAAAGTGCAGCCCTCGGACCGTGCCGACACTGCGCGAAACGGAGTGGTTCTCCTGAACAAAGTCTATGTCCAGCCCGGCCTGCTGCATCCGCTTCCGGTTCCAGCTTTCCGAGAAGAACCCCCGCGCATCTTGATGCCGGGTGGGGATCAGGATCTTGACCCCGTCCAGCCGCGTGTCCTCAACCTGCATCTGGTGCCTTTATTGTTATTCGCTTGGCCTTCCTTAGACCAAAATGACGAGGGGGTCTATTTGACACCGCACGGGAAACATGGCCTGTGGCCTTGAGGTACGGAAGGCGGGAAAGGAACCGAAACGGTGGCAGGGCAATCGACATTGGTGGCTGTCGTCGTGACCCATAACCGTCTGGACCAATTGCGCACGACACTTGCCCGTTTGCGCGCGGCTGATCCGGATCACCTGACCTGCGTCGTGGTGGTGGATTGTGCCTCCACTGATGGCACACAGGCCTGGCTCGATCAGCAGGACGACCCCCGCCTCAATGTCTTGCGCAGCGACCGGAATATTGGCGGTGCGGGTGGGTTCGAAATGGGCCTGCGCCATGCCGTTGCCGCCCACGACCCGGATTGGATGGTGTTGATGGATGACGATGCGCGTCCCGCCCCGGACGCACTGTCCGCTTTCATGACCGAGCCACGAGACGCCGCGCATGCCTGGGCGGCTGCGGTCTATCACCCGGATGGGCGTATCTGTGACATCAATCGGCCCTGGCAGAACCCGTTCTGGCACCGCGACGTGTTCTGGCGGACATTCCGGGAGGGTCGGGGCGGGTTCCACCTTGGGGCGTCTGCGTATGAGGCAAAAACGCCTTTGCCGCTGGATGGAACATCGTTTGTCGGGTTTTTCGTGTCGCGCGATGGTGTGGCGCTGGCGGGGTATCCCGATGCATCCCTTTTCATTTACGGCGACGACGTGCTGTATACGCTGGGTCTGTCTGAACGTGGCGGGACGGTCATGTTCGATCCGCGCGTGCGGTTTGAACATGATTTTTCCACGCAGGGCACGGCCGACAAACGGATGCGCCCGATGTGGAAGATCTATTACCACCATCGCAATCTGCTGCTTGTGTATCGGCGGGCGGCGGGGCTCTGGTTCTGGCCGGTGCTGCTTTTGATTTTGCCCAAGTGGCTGATGAAGATCCGGCACTACCGCGGAGAAAGGGGTTTGTTCTTGCGCCTCATGACGCGCGCGATCTGGGACGGATTGCGGCGCGACACGGCGCTGTCGCATGAGCGGCTGATGGCTGTGGCCAATGGCACGAGGTCCGCATCATGATACGCGCATTCAATCGGCCCGTTTCGGGCAGCTGGTCCGTAACCGCAACCGTGGCTGAGCCACCGGAGCTTCTGTGTGCCTTTGCGGCGCACTACCTCGACCTCGGCGCCGAAGAGGTGCATCTGTTTCTCGACAACCCGGATCAACCCGGTGTCGATATGCTCGAAGCGATGGACGGGGTTCGTGTGACCCTTTGCACGCCACGGCACTGGCAAAAGCTGAACCGGGGCCGCCCCGACCGCCACATCATGCGGCAGCTCAAGAACGCCAATGCGGCATATGCGCAATGCCGCAGTGAATGGTTCCTGTTCTGCGACGCAGATGAATTCGTCGTGTCAAAGCCTCCGATCCAGGACCTCCTTGCGGCCCTGCCCGCGACGGTGGTGCACACCCGCGTTCCAGTGGTCGAACGTGTCTTTCGTTCTGAGACCGCACCCGCTCATCTTTTTGACGGGGTGTTTCGCACGCAGTTGCGTGGTCAGGCGGAAGTGCTCGAGGACGTGTATGGGGACATGGCCAACCTGACCACACGCGGATTGACCGGGCACGTGGTGGGCAAATCTTTCGTCCGGGCCGGACGCAAAGACCAGCGGATCCGCATACATTTCCCCGTCCCATTTGATCCGTCCGAGGAAGCGCGCCAACGTGATGCCGGGACGCTCAAGCCCGGACCGGATTTTGAAGGCGCGTGGCTTGTGCATTTTGACGGCATGACGCCGCTGCATTGGCTGCTCAAGCTGATGCGCAAATCGACGGGACGGATGCAGTTCAAGAAACGCACCCCGGCACGTTCGCGCCAGCTCAACGCCATATATGACGCGCTTGGGGACGGGGCCGCTTTGGCCCGGTTCGAACAGCTGATATCTCTTGATCCTGCACAGCGTGCCCGCCTGGACGCGGCGGGGGGGATTTTGGACATCGCTCTTGACCCGCGCTTGGCCGTGGAACGCCATCTGGGCCAGCGTCTGCCATTTGACGCCGCCAGTTTCGATGCCGGGTTGCGCACACAGCATGCCGCCCTGATTGCCGAGCATGGCCTCCTGCTGGGGTCTCCGGACCCCTAACGCGCGAGGATGACGCGGTGATAGCGGCGCATGAACACCGTGCCGAAGAAGAGCGTGATCAGGGCGAAGCCTGCGACATACGCCACGGACACATATGGCGCCTCATATGTAGGGTAAAACCCACGCCGCATAAGTCCGATGATGTGCAGGAGCGGGTTATACCACACCACCTCCTGCGCCAATGGTGGCATATCCTCGTAGAGAAAGATCACGCCGGACACGAGGAACAGCGGCCGGTTCAGGATGGTCCAGATGTTTTCCCAGGCCGGTGAGACGCTGATCAAAAAGCAGTTGAGCATCCCCACGCCAAAGCCAAGGAACGTCGTGAGGAAAATTGCCTCCACAATGGGCCGGATGTCGATCAGGATGGGATCGTCCAGCGACAGGGTGATACCTGTCATGATCACGTACATCACAAGGATGCCGGTCATCGTGTTCAACAGGAACCGGGCGATGATCGGGTCAATCCAATGGATGATCGGATAATTGAGCAGGGCGCGCGAAAACTTCATCGCCCGCGAGATCGTGTTGGCCAGTGTCTGATAGAGGCTGAAGATCGTATACCCCGATCCAAAGAACAGGATGAAACTGGTGCCGATTGGCGGCGAACGCGCCACAAGCGCAAAGGCCAGCGACAGGATGGCGATCATTCCCAATGGCTCGAGCAGGGCCCAGATATATCCACCCGGCGAACGCCCGTACCGCGACCCCATCTCGCGCAACATGAGCGCGGAGACCGTGCGGAAAAGCCGGAACCGCGACGTCGTTCCGGATGCAGGAAGGGCAGGGGGTGGCATGTCTGCCGCTGACATGGGATTGTTTTCCATAGAACTCTTCGGCGCGAATATGTAAGAAAAGACCAAGTGTTGCAAATGGAGGCTTTGTGAATAAGCCTGAGCCAGAACCGGTCGCTGCGGCCTCTTCGGAATTGGACGGGACCGTCCCAACCGACCCACCTGCCAAACCGAAAAGACGCAAGCGACGCAAGAAAGGCAGGGCGGCTGCGCCACAGCCGGCGGTATTGCCTGTGGCGGCCCCGGCCCAGATGCGGACCCGTCACAAGGCGATCATCGCCAGCTTCATCCTTGTTGTTCTCATGCCTTTGATCGCCTTCGGGTTTTATCTCTGGACGGTGGCCGAAGACCGCTACGCGTCCACGGTCGGCTTTACCGTACGCCAGGAAGAAGGCCAGAGTGGCGCGGACCTGATCGGCGGGCTAGCGGCCCTGACGGGCGGCGCACCCTCTACCGACAGTGATGTGCTCTATGAATTCATCCGGTCGCAGCAGTTGGTCCGGCGCATTGATGCGCGCCTCGGGCTGCGGGAGTATTACAGTCAGTATTGGGAAGCGGACCCGGTCTTTGCCATCTGGCCCGACGCCTCTATAGAAGACCTGTTATGGTATTGGGGCCGCGTTGTCCGCGTGTCCTATGATCAGGGCACCGGTTTGACAGAGTTGCGCATCCTGGCCTTTGATCCCGCGATGGCACAGGCAATAGCGGCAGAAGTCGTTGCCGAAAGCCAGGCGATGGTCAACGCGCTCAATGAGCAGGCCCGCAGCGATGCGATCCGGTACGCAGATATCGAGCTTAAACAGGCCGAGGACCGGCTGCGCGACGCGCGCGCGGCCCTCACCGATTTTCGGACGCGGACACAGATTGTCGATCTCAGCGCTGACATCGAGGCCCGCATGGGCGTCGTAAGCAATCTGCAACAGCAGCTGGCAACGGAACTGGTGGCGTTTGACGAACTTGCCGTCACAACCAATACCGACGATCCCCGGGTCACACAGGCCACGCGCCGTATCGCGGTGATACGTGACCGCATTGCCGAAGAGCGGCGCAGCTTTGCCACCACCGAGGTGCTGGGCACCGGCGAAGACTACCCGACACTCATTTCCGAGTTCGAAGGGTTGTCGGTCGAGCGTGAATTTGCCGAAGAAGCCTTCCGGGCGGCCTTGGCTGCGCGCGATACGGCCCGCGCCAATGCGGTCCGTCAAAGCCGCTATCTCGCGACCTATGTTCGACCGACGCTCGCCGAACGGTCCGAGTATCCGCAACGGCCCATGCTGATGGCTTTGGCGGCACTGTTTTCGGTGCTGGTCTGGGGCATCACGGTGATGGTCTACTATTCCATCCGCGACAAAGCCTGAGGCCGGTTCGAATGAGGCTGCGGCGATGATCCGTTTCGTAAATCTGACCAAAAGCTTTTGGGTGGCTGGCAGGCGCAAGGTGGTGATCGACAATCTCAACATGACCCTGCCCACGGGCAAATCGCTTGCCCTGCTGGGACGCAATGGCGCTGGCAAGTCCACGCTGATGCAAATCATTTCGGGCACGATGCCGGCCGACAGCGGGTCTGTGGTGTCCGATGGCACGATCTCCTGGCCTGTGGCGCTCGGGGGGTCATTCCATCCGCAATTGACGGGCGAGCAGAACGTGCGCTTTGTCGCGCGCATCTATGGTGTGGACACCGACAGCCTTGTCGCCTTTGTCCGCGACTTTGCCGAAATCGGGGAACACTTCTTCATGCCGGTGCGCACGTACTCGTCCGGGATGCGGTCGCGCATCACATTTGGCACCTCAATGGGGGTCAAATTCGACACGTATCTGGTGGACGAAACAACTGCGGTCGGCGACCGGCGCTTCCGCCGCAAAAGCAGGGCGGTCTTTCGCGACCGCATGTCAACCAGCAGCGCCATCATGGTGTCGCACAGTATGAACGAGCTGCGCGAGTTCTGTGATGCGGGCGTCGTGCTCAACGATGGTGGATTGACCTATTTCGACGATCTCGAAGAAGCGATTGATCATCACGTCGAACTTTTGTCCTGAGCGAAGCGCCGGTTGTTTTGGCACTGGCTCAAATGCCGCGAAAACTCGTCTAAACCTTTGCCGAATAGCCACCCTTTGGCCCCAAAACGGCGCCGCTAAAGACCGCGCTCGTCCCCCACTTACTGCCCCAAGATCTTCTGAGATGTGGGATACCTTGCGGTGCAGTTTGAATTTTTGGCGCAAATCGGTGCGGGCTGGGGACCCCTGGGCACTGACATTCGTGACCTGACACTTGTCGAGACGCAGGCCGGCCCGGTCGTTGTTGCAACGACAGGGCCCTCGGGCGGCATCTTGAGCCTGTCCGTCGACGCCGGGCAAGTGCAACTTCTGGACAGCATTAATTTCACTGCGGGGATCGCTGCATCTGTGACCGGCACGATGGCGCTTTTGACGGAAGGGGGCCAAACTTTTGCGGTGGTGTCCAGCAGCGGGCAGGGCGCTGCTGTGGGGTACGCTCTGGACGCTGATGGCGGTTTGAACACCGCCGCGACGCTCGAGCTTGACCTGTTCATTGGTGACAGTGGTCCGGTCATTGCCACCAGCGCGGGCAGCTATGTCTATACCATGTCCGGCGCAGGCCGGGTGGAAGGGTACGCATTCGGCGCCGGTGGGTATGCGACGGTCGGGTCTGCATCAGATACGCCCACGATTGCACTTGAGGATCCCGTCGCGCTGCTGACGACCGAAGTGGCCGGGACCGAGTTCCTGGTCGCGCTGAGCGAGGGTGATGTCGGTCTGACAGTCATGCAGATTTCAGGCAGCGGTGCCCTGTCTGTTACCGGTACGATTGGCGTTGGGACCGGGCTGGGACTGCTTGGCAACCCAACGCAGATGCACGTGACTGAAATCGGCGGTGTAACGTATATCGTGGTCGCCAGTGCAGCCGACAACGGCGCAGGTGGTGCGCTCACGGTCATGGAATTGTCCGGTACGGGACAGTTGATCGTGACCGATCATGTGCTCGACTCGCTGGATACCCGGTTCGGAACGGTGACCGCGATGGACACCGTCAGCGTGGGCGATTGGACCTATGTCATTGCGGGTGGCGGTGATGCGGGGCTCAGCCTGTTTGTGATTGCCCCCGGGGGGCGCCTTTTGCACATGGATACGATTGTGGACACGCAAGCCTATGGGCTGGAGACGATTTCCGCGGTGTCCCTGGTCGTGGACGGCGACACGCTGACCGTTCTTGCGGCAAGCCAGGACACATCCGGGCTCGCGCTGCTCAGTATCGACATCAGCGATCAGGGTCTGGCCCTCAACGGCGCAGGCGGCGCGCAAGCCGGGCAAAGCCGCAACGACGTGATTGTGGGCGGTTTTGGCGCCGAAGAACTCTATGGCCATGGGGGCAACGACACGCTTCTGGACGGGTACGGAGAGGATTCGCTTTGGGGCGGCAACGGAGCGGACGTGTTTCAGCTCGAAGCGGATGGCGCACGGGACGAGATCCACGATTTCCAGCCCGGTGTTGACCAGATTGACCTGTCCCTTGTGCCGTTTCTCTATGACGCCAGCCGCGTGACAATCATCGAACGCCCGTGGGGCGCCGAACTGCGCTTTCCAAGTGGCGAGACGACGATCATCCGGAGCATGAACGGCGACACGCTGACCCGCGAACAAATTCTCGAAGCCATCAACTGGAGCGTTGATCGCCCTGCCATGAGCCTGATCAATCAGTTGATTGGCAACGAAGCAATCAACGCCCTGGTCGGCAGCAGCGGCACGGACATCATCCAGGGGCTGGGAAACAACGACACGCTCGAAGGGATGGGTGGCAATGACCAGCTGGACGGAGGGTCCGGTCGGGACACCCTAATCGGTGGCGACGGGGACGACACCCTGTTTGGCGGTCTTGGTCGCGATATCAGCGATGGCGGCAATGGCAACGACACGATCATCGAACGGGCCCAGGGCGGCACATTGGGCCGCGACACGATTTTCGGCGGTGACGGCGATGACAGCATCTGGGCTGGTGGTGGCTGGGACGAGGTCCATGGCGACGATGGCGATGACTACGCCTATGCAGGGTGGGGCAATGACACCATGACCGGTGGTCTCGGCAACGACACCCTGATTGGTGTCGGCGGGTTTGACCACCTCGAAGGCGGTGCCGGGCAGGATGAGCTTTCGGGGGGGAATGGCAACGATTACCTCGACGGCGGGTCCGGCAACGATTCCCTGCGGGGCGGGTCCAACGCGGATTACATCCTCGGCGGTACGGGCAATGACACAATCGATGGCCAGCACGGATTGGACACGATCTTTGGCGGCGCGGGCGATGACCTGATCTATGGCGGCCTTTTCCGCGACCGGTTGCTGGGCGACGAAGGCGACGACACCATGTTTGGCGGCAATGACGATGACCGGATGCAAGGCGATGATGGCAACGATGTCATGGACGGGGGCCGCAACAACGATCGCATGTCTGGCGGCAACGGAACCGACACGCTGACCGGCGCACACGGCAACGACACGCTTCAGGGCAACTTTGGCAACGATGTCCTGCGGGGAGAAATCGGCAATGACTTGCTCGAAGGCGGCTTTGGCAGCGATCTGCTGGTCGGTGGCATTGGCAACGACACCCTGATTGGCGGTCGCGGCGAAGACATGTTGACCGGAGGCAGCGGCGCGGACGTGTTTATCTTCAACAGCACATCCGGCCAGGACACGGTGTCAGACTTTGCCGCCGGTTCGGACGTGATTGAGCTGGACGCCGATGTGTCGCGCTTTTCCCGCTTGGACATCGACAGCACATCGCAGGGACAGTTGGTGTCGTGGGACGGTGGGTCCGTCTTGTTGCTTGACGTGGGTGTGGGTGTGTTGGATGCCGATGACTTTGTCTTTGTCTGACGGGCGTCAGCCGGCGCGCCATTGGAAGACATAGCGACGTTGAACAGCACGTGCATAACGGCCCACGCCCGGCGATGTGTTGCTTGATGAGGCTGTTTGCGCTTGCGCGAAAAATGTGACAGTTCGGTATGATGTCCGGGCAGCAATGATCCGGGCCGTAACCAATACAAACGGAAAAGACGACCGCGCCCATGCGTCGAACGCTGTATCTGCATATCGGTAGCCATCGTACGGCAACCACTTCCATCCAACACTTCATGAAAGAGAATGTTGTCGCGCTGTCCGAGCGCGGATATCTGCTGCCCTACAAGGTGGCGCGCCACATTCGCGTGATGAACGGGCTGTTTTCCGGCAATCGCAACGTCAAGGAAACAGCCGAGGGACTGATTGAACGCGCGGAACAAAGAGGCGGCATTCATTCCATTATCCTGAGCGACGAAGACATCAGCATCCGGCCTGATCCGGCCCTGTTGGCCGAATTCCGCGAATGGTTCGACGTCAAGGTCGTCTTTTCCATGCGGCGCCAGGATTTGTGGCTGGAAAGCTGGTATTTCCAGAACATCAAGTGGCAATGGAACCCGGTCTTGAGCCACTGCACCTTTGATGAATTCATGGCACATCAGGACAGTTTCCACTGGATCCACTACGACCAGTATGTCGCGCGCCTCGAAGACCTCTTCGGGGCCGAAAACGTGCTGCTGTCCGTCTTTGAAAAACAGCAAATGCCGGACGGGCCGGTGGCGTGCTTCTGTGACATGATCGGGTTGGGGGATATTTCCGAGCTGAAACGTCCCCGCCATGTGAACTCGTCCATGTCCGCCGAGATGGTGGCGTTCATCCGGCATCTGCCGCTGGACAAATTTGCCCCGCCGGAACGCGATCTGTTGCGTGTTGCGTTGGAGCAGGTGGACCGCACGGCACTTGGGAACACCGAAAAGCAAAGCGAACGGATCATGCCGCACGACCAGCGGCGCGCGGTTCTGGCCGAATATGAGGCGGGCAACCGGGCGTTGGCGCAACGCCGTTTCGGCCGCGATACGCTGTTTATGGAACCGCTGCCATCCGAAGATGCTACGCTGGCGCATCTGGAATTGCCGCAGGATCCCGCCGCCGTGCTCAGCCGCTTTGTCGCGCCGCTGCTCGAACAGCTTGTCGCCAACAAGACGATTTCCGGCGACAACCCGAAACCATGAGCGCCCACAGCTCGCTTCAGGAATGGATGCTGCCCGAGCCTGATTTGAGCACGGAGCGCGATCTTTACGTCCGGCTGAGCCCCGGCGCGGCCCTGTCCGTATCGGCGCGCCGCATCGATTTCATCCCGGGCGGTCGGGCTGACTTCGGCACCTACTGCAATGCGTTCAACACCGGGAAATGGTTCAAATATTGCGGGCTCGAACGGCTGTTTTTGCAGCTCCGGGGCGCCGGGCGTTTCGAGCTTGTCGTGTGGCGCGTTCAGCCGGAACGGTCATGGGAACGCGTGGTCAATGAGGTCATCAACCTCGGCACAGACTCCGAATTTGAGGTGACCCCGCCCGGTGGGTTCAGCCATCGTGGTGTCATGTTCTTCGAGTTGACCGCCCTCGAAGACGGGCATTTGACCGACGCCATCTGGCAGACCGATGCCGCGCCGCGGCGGACGCCGGAGTTGATGCTGTCGGTGACAACATTTCGGCGCGAGGCTGCGGTTTCGCGCACGGCAGCACGCTTTGCCGCCTTTGCAGCCCAAAGCCCGATCGCGGAACATCTTCACCTGACCATTGTGGACAATGGCCAGACCGCCGACATCGCCGCTGATCCACACATCACCGTTTTGCCTAACGCCAATCTGGGCGGCGCGGGGGGGTTTGCGCGCGGCTTGCTCGCCGCGCAGGAGCGCGACGCGACCCATTGCCTTTTCATGGATGATGACGCGTCCGTTCACATGGAAGCCATTTCGCGGACGTGGCGCTTTCTAGCATATGCTACCGATCCAGCAACGGCGGTCGCCGGTGCCGTTGCCAATGCCCAACACCGCTGGCAGTTGTGGGAAAACGGGGCTCTGTTCGACCGGATTTGCAGGCCATTGCACAAAGGCACCGATCTGCGCGACACCGGTCAGACCTTTGAGATGGAGTTTGAGAGCACGGCCACCGCACCGGACAATTTCTATGGCGGGTGGTGGTACTTCGCATTCCCGGTCACTGTGGTCGAACACATGCCGTTCCCCTTTTTCGTGCGCGGGGACGATGTCAGCTTTTCACTGGTGCACGATTTCAAAACCGTGACGCTGCCCGGTGTTCTGTCTTTTCAGGACGAAGATTTTTCGGTCAAGGAAACGCCGTTGACCGTTTATCTGGACCTGCGAAGCCATCTGGCGCACCATCTGGCGCTGCCCAAAATGGATATCGGCCGCAAAGGGATTGCGCTGATCATCCTGCGGTTCTACCTGCGCAGCCTGATTTCCGCCCATTACGACACGCTCGAGGCGGTAGCCTTGGCACTAGAGGACGTTCGCGCCGGTCCGGATTACTTTTCCGAGAACGCCGATATGACGACGCGGCGACAACAGATCGGTGCGTTGACGGATGCGGAACGCTGGCGCGAAACAGATGATCATCAAGAAGCGGCGACCCGCAACTGGCTCTCTCCGCATCGGTGGCTGGACCGGGTTTTGATGAAATGCACGGTGAACGGTCACCTCCTGCCTGGGTTCAGCTTGATCGGCAATCGGATCAAGCTGCCCGCGTCCGAGCGGGGGGCCGTGCGGCCGATCTGGGGCGCGGCGACGATCACGTATCAATCTGCCGATGGTGCCCGCAGCTATACGGTGCGCCATTCCAAAAAACGCGCCGCGCGGGTCACAGGATCCATTTTGCGCAAGGCGTGGGCGATGTGGCGGGAACATGACGCCATCGTCGACAGATGGCGTACGGGCTACCGCGATCAGACGCAGCCAGAGGCTTGGCACACGAAACTGGAGATCGAAAACAGCAGCGCGCCGCGTCAGTAGTAGCTGGCCAGACTTTGGTGCGCCTGCTGCATCAGGTCGGCGTCCGATACATCAGGTTTGCGCACAAAGACACAAAGGCTGTCAACGCGGTCGACCTCATCCAGAAATTTGCGGATCGGCCTGTAGCGCCGCGGCCGGCTTGTCATGTCGTGGATCAGGATGCGCACACCCTGTCGCCCAAGAAGCGCACTTGTCAGTGCGCTGGCCACGCGAAACCGCCCGTCCACGAACACAAGATCAACCCGTTTGGCATCCGCCACGATCCACGGCGCGGTCGGGTAGGACAGCCAGCTCTTGCGCAAACGTTTGCCGACGGGAATGCCCCACCGCCCGACCTTGCCAAGATCAGCGTGCTGAATATCCAGCCGCCCATCCGTCATGGCCGCTTTGAGGTCTGCGTTTTCCGATGCTTTTTCGATCCAGGCGAGGTCCGTTTCCGCAGAACAGATCCGCGTGCAGCCGGCATTGACCGCCATCAAGGTGCTGCCGCCAACACCGTATTCGACCACTTGATTGGCCAGGGCAAGCTCCTTGCCGAGGTGCTCAATTTCGGCATCTGTCATTCTTGGTTGCATGGTGCGGCCGTCCCTTTTTTCGCCGGTCTACCAACGGACCTTTGATTGTTCAACCATGCCGCGCGGACCCCGGTCGGCAAGCACGGCGTACACTTGTGACGCGTTCAAAGCGGGCTTTTGGCAAAGACGGGCATAGCGTCCGGATTGCTGAGGAACTGCGCCGCGATGTCGAGCGCCTCACGGATTGTGACATCCATGTCCAGATAACGGTATGTCCCCAATCGACCGACAAAGGTGACACCACGTTCGTCCTTGGCCCGCGCGACATAATCGGCCAGCATCGATTTTTCACGGACCTGCCGGATCGGATAATATGGGATGTCGTCGACCCCGCACGCGCGGGAATATTCCCGGTACAGCACGGAACCGGAATGGCTTTCCCATGGGCTGAAATGCTTGTGTTCGGTGATGCGCGTATAGGGCACCGCCTCTTCTCCGTAATTCATCACGGCACAGCCCTGGTAGTCGCCTTCATAGGAAAACCGTTCAAAATCGAGCGTGCGGTATCCCAAACGACCCAAGGCGCAATCAAACCACCCATCCAGCGGCCCGGCATAGAACACGTGGTCATAGTCGCTGGCCGCGTCGCGGGTGAAACGGGTGTTCAGGTGCACCGTGATATTCGGGTGATCCAGGATCGCCTCGACCATGGCCGTGTACCCGTCCTCTGGCATGCCCTGAAAGCGGTGGAAAAAGTAGTTGTCGTCGTAATTGAACCGAACGGGCAACCGCTTGAGGATCGACGCAGGCAGTTCGGTAGGATCCATCCCCCATTGCTTGATCGTGTACCCTTTGAAGAACGCCTCGTAGAGGTCCGGGCCCACAAAGCGCAGCGCCTGTTCCTCGAATGTTTGCGGATCCGCGATCGAGGTGTCGGCCTGTCCCTCGACAAAGGCGCGGGCCTCGTCCGGGCGCATGGTCTTGCCGTAGAATTGATTGATCGTGTGCAAGTTGATCGGCAGCGAGAAAACCTGCCCCTTGCTCGTGGTTTTGACCCGATTCTTGTAAGGCAGGAATGTCGCGTATCGGTTGACGTAATCCCACACTTCGGCGTCGTCGGTGTGAAAGATATGCGGGCCGTACACATGCACCATCACGCCGGTGTCGGCGTCACGCTCCGTATGGCAATTTCCTGCCACGTGGTTGCGGGCCTCTACAATCGTGATGCGATGACCCGATTCAGCCAGTTTGCGCCCGATGACCGCGCCCGACAGACCTGCTCCGACAAGTAATATGTGCATGATGCTCTTTCGGATTTTTTTGCCTATTATCAAGGGCGCTGCGCAAATTCAACGCGACTTGCCAAAAGCCGCCGAAGGTGCGGAAGTCACGTGATCGACACGCAGCTGCCACACTCGCGCCTTGAAACCGCTTGATCCTGCGCCGACCGGAGAAACGAAGAACAAGTCGTTTTATGCAAGTCAGGAATACATGATGGCATCTCGCGGCGGAATCGTTACTATTGTGGCGTTACCTGTGGGTGCAGAATGGTGGAGTGGGTGCGCAAAAACCATCGCAGGGCAGGGGCCTTGTTTGATGCGTTTCGTGTCGGTTGAATGACCGCTGCGGCAAACCCAAGAAAATTGGTGGAAACGTGATATGGTTGTGACAAACAATCCTCTTTATTCTCAGCAATGGCATTTCAACCTGATCGGCGACATTGATGCCGTGTGGGAAGATTATACCGGGACCGGAATCCAGGTCGGTGTTTATGACGACGGGACAGAACAGGGTCACGAGGACCTGAACGGAAACTACGACAGTAGCCTGCATTATTCCGGCGTCTTCGGGAGCGATGACGGTCAGCCGAACAATGGCGACGCGTCGCACGGCACAGCCGTGGCCGGCATCATCGCCTCGGAGAACAACGGGGTCGGCGGCGTCGGTGTGGCCTACGACAGTACGATCACCGGGGTGGACCTGCTGGAAGACTTGTCGCCAAGCGGCGGCTTCTCCGCAACGCTGGAAGCCCTGGAGTGGATGGAGAACTTTGACGTCACCAACAACTCCTGGGGCTACACACCGACATACAGCAGCTTTCTCGACCTGACGAACGCAAGCAGTCAGGCGTCAAGAGAAGTGGCGGCGATGTCTTCGGCGACGGAAACAGGCCGGGACGGTCTGGGCACGATCATCGTCAAGGCCGCAGGCAACGACAACAACGACAGCTTCTTTGAAAGCCTTGGCCTTCTTGGCAATGCACAGGGCGAAGGTCACAATTCCGCGCATACGATCATCACGGTCGCGGCAGCGGATCAAAACGGCAACATCGAAGATTATTCCAACTGGGGTGTGAACCTGCTGATTTCAGGCCCGGCCGCATCTGTAACGACGGACCAAACCGGGTCCGACGGCTACTCCTCCGGGGAATACACCACGACCTTTGGCGGCACGTCTGCGGCCACACCCGTGGTTGCGGGTGTCGTTGCGCTGATGCTTGACGCCAACGAAGGTCTGGGCTGGCGTGATGTGCAAAACATCATCGCAATCTCGGCCTCGCATACAGGGTCGTCTTATGGCGATGGCGCGTCCGGTTTCGAAGAAGGTGAATGGTTCTCGAACGGTGCAACCAACTGGAACGGCGGCGGGATGAGCTACAACATCTCGTACGGGTTTGGCATCATCGATGCCTTTGCCGCCGTGCGGATGGCCGAGGTCTGGGACCGAATGTTCGACGCCGCTCAGGTGACCAGCAACGAACTGACGGCCACGGCGTCGTTCAGCGGCACAGCTGCAATCCAGAGCAACGACACGACCTTTATTACCGTCAGCACGACGGAATCGGTTTTGGTCGAACACATCTATGTCACCATTTTCGGTAGCCACACCTACCTGGGTGACCTGAGCATCCGTCTGGTGTCGCCCACGGGCGAAGTCTACGAATTGCTGCGCAACGAAGGCGGCAGCGAGGACCTCGAGGGGTCCTGGACCTTTGGCGTTGCTGCGGCCCTTGGTATCATGGCGAATGCCGGTGATTGGGTTGTCGAAATCTCGGACAACTTTGCGGCGGATGATGGAGTTGTCACGGGTGTTGACCTGAATTTCCACGGCAGTGCGGCGACCACCAACACCGTGCACCACATCACCATGGACTTCGAGGAGTATGCCAGCCAAGAGGCGGACCGTCGGACCATCGCTGATACCGATGGCGGCATTGACTGGCTCAACATGGTTGCGGTCACCGGGGATGTGTACCTGGATTTGTTTGCCGCAGGCGACATTGTCGTCGACGGAAGCTTGTGGGCCAACATTGACGCCGACACCGACATGGAAAACGCAGCCCTCGGTGACGGCAACGACACCGTCGTCGGGAACACCCTGGCGAATGAAATCCTCGGCGGTCGCGGCAACGACTCGATCTCTGGTGGATCAAGCGATGACACCCTTGAAGGCGGCAATGGCGAAGACACCCTGTCCGGTGGCAACAGCCAGGACATGCTGGATGGCGGCAACGACAACGACAGCCTTGACGGAAACAACGGCAACGACACGATCTATGGCGGGGCCGGCAATGACACGGTCGATGGTGGCAACCAGAGCGACATGATTGATGGCGGTCTGAACGAAGACGTCATCAGCGGTGGTGCCGGCAACGACACGATCTATGGCGGGTCCGGAAGCGACAGCATCTATGGCGGAGCCAATGGTGACGTGATCAAGGGCGACAACGGCTTTGACTTGGTCAACGGTGGCGAAGGCAGCGATACATTGTCCGGCAACAATGGCAATGACACCATCTATGGCGAGGGTGGCAACGACCGTATCTGGGGCGGCAACAACTTTGACCTGATCTATGGCGGCAGCGGCTATGAACGCATCTTTGCGGGCAATGGCAATGACACCGTATACGCCGATGATGGTCGGGACCGTGCATTCCTTGGCGATGGCGACGACGTCTTTCATGACAACGACCAAACCGGGGCCCGTGCGGCCGACCGTATCTTTGGTGGATCGGGTGAAGACACGATCTATCTCGGCGGCGGAAACGATCGCGTCTCGGGTGGCAGCGGCGCCGATACATTTGTCTTCGACTTCGCCGTTATCGAAAGCGACCGGATCAACGACTTCGAGGTTGGGACAGACTCGCTCCATCTGAGCACGGACCTGTGGGGCGGCACTGCGTTGAGTGTGGCCCAGGTGATCGACCTTTATGGCGACGACAGCTCGGGCACGGTCATCTTTGACTTTGAAAACGGGAACGTCATCCGACTGCAAGGCGTGAATTCGCTGAGCGGTCTGGAAGACGACATGACGATCCTGACCTAAGCTCGGGATTTCAGCCCCGCGACCGGGAAAACCGGTCGCGGGGCGCATGGCGATCAAGCGGTCTGGTCCAGACACAGGTCCCGACCGCGTATCCCTCACCCAACGACCTGCACCCCTTCGAAACCGCCGCCTTGCTTGCGTCGCTCGTGCGCGCGTTCTAAGGACGGAACAAGGCTTTTCAACTGTCAGGGGATCGTGATGCCGCAATCTGAAATCACACCGGTGATTTTGTGTGGAGGGTCAGGATCCAGACTTTGGCCGCTGTCGCGCAAGAGCTACCCAAAGCAGTTTGTGGAACTGATGGGCCCTGAGACGCTGTTCCAGGCCGCGGCAAAACGCGTGTCCGGCGCCACAGACGATGTACGCTTTGCCCCTGTCACCGTCCTGACCAATTCCGATTTCCGGTTCATCGTGACCGAGCAATTGCACGCTGTGGGCGTTGATCCGGGTGCGGTTCTGATTGAGCCTGAAGGGCGCAACACGGCGCCAGCGATTTTGGCCGCTGCGTTGCACATTGCCAAAGAGAACCCTCAGGCGATCATGCTTGTGGCGCCGTCCGATCATGTCATACCCGATGCCGCTGCCTTTCACGAGGCGATCCGCGCGGGTCTGAGCGCGGTGGAGCGGGGCGATCTCGTCACCTTTGGCATCACCGCAACGCACCCGGAAACCGCCTATGGATACCTGGAACTGAGCGCGCCCAGCGATGGGCAGCCGGTCAAACTGTCCCGCTTTGTCGAAAAGCCGGACGCGGACACCGCTCAGTCCATGCTGGAGGCGGGCAATTTCCTGTGGAATGCCGGTATATTCCTGTTTCGGGCGTCTGACATCATCGCAGCCTTCAAGGCTCATGCGCCTGACCTGATGGAGCCGGTGCAGGCCGCCGTGGACGAGGCACAGGTTGACCTCGGCTTTCTCCGCCTCGCGCCCGAACCATGGGCACAGGCGGATGACATTTCGATCGACTATGCCGTGATGGAGCGCGCCGAAGCGTTGTCCGTTGTGCCGTTTTCCGCCGGTTGGTCGGATCTGGGTGGATGGGACGCGGTGTGGCGCGAAAGCGGGCCAGACGCGACCGGGGTCGTTACGCGCGGCGCTGCAACAGCGCTTGATTGCAAGAACACCCTGCTTCAGGCGGTGGGCGAACGGATGGAACTGGTCGGCATCGGGCTCGACAACATCATGGCCGTGGCCATGAACGACGCTGTGCTGGTTGCGGATATGTCCTGTGCGCAGGACGTCAAAAAGGCTGTGACCGTGCTCAAGGATCAGGGCGCATTGCAGGCGACCCAGTTCCCCAAGGATCACCGCCCCTGGGGCTGGTTCGAGAGCCTCGTGATCGGGGGGCGGTTTCAGGTCAAACGGATCCTCGTACATCCCGGCGCCGCGCTGTCCCTGCAAAGTCATGTGCACCGCTCAGAACACTGGATTGTGGTCGAAGGCACGGCGCGCGTCACAATTGATGACGACGTGCGGCTGGTCACCGAAAACCAGAGCGTCTACATCCCCGTGGGCGCGGTGCACCGTATGGAGAACCCGGGCAAGGTCCCGATGGTTCTGATCGAGGTGCAGACGGGCTCTTATGTAGGTGAGGACGACATCGTGCGGTACGAAGATGTCTATGCTCGCAAATGAAACGCGATTGAGCCGAGGACATTCATGAAAAAGGCGCTGATCACCGGCATCACCGGGCAGGACGGGTCATATCTGGCAGAGTTTCTGCTGGAGAAAGGGTACGAAGTGCACGGCATCAAACGCCGCGCCTCGTCGTTCAACACACAGCGTGTGGACCACATCTATGAGGACCCGCATGTTGAGAACCAGCGGTTCAAGCTGCACTATGGCGACCTGAGCGATACGTCGAACCTGACACGCATCCTGCGTGAGGTGGAACCGGACGAGGTCTACAACCTCGGTGCACAAAGCCATGTCGCGGTCAGTTTTGAAGCACCGGAATACACGGCGGATGTCGATGCCATCGGCACCCTGCGATTGCTCGAAGCGATCCGTTTTCTCGGCCTCGAACAGAAAACCCGGTTCTATCAGGCATCCACATCAGAGCTTTATGGCCTTGTGCAGGAAACCCCGCAAAAGGAAACGACGCCGTTTCATCCGCGCTCTCCTTATGCCGTGGCCAAACTGTATGCCTATTGGATCACCGTGAATTACCGTGAGGCATACGGAATGTATGCGTGTAACGGCATCCTCTTCAATCATGAAAGTCCACGCCGCGGCGAGACATTCGTGACGCGCAAGATCACGCGCGGCTTGGCCAATATCGCGCTTGGCCTCGAAGAGTGTCTGTACATGGGCAATATCGACAGTTTGCGGGACTGGGGCCACGCCAAGGATTACGTGCGCATGCAGTGGCTGATGCTGCAGCAGGACGCGGCAGAAGACTTTGTGATCGCCACGGGTGTGCAGTATTCGGTGCGCGAATTCATCACCTGGGCCGCGCGTGAGCTGAGCATTGAACTGGAATTCAGCGGCTCTGGCACGGACGAAGTGGCGACCGTTCGATCGGTCGACAATAACGTAGCACCCGCGGTCAAACCGGGGGACATCCTCATGCGGGTTGATCCCCGCTATTTCCGCCCCGCCGAGGTTGAAACCCTGCTTGGCGACCCGACGCTGGCGCGGGAAAAGCTGGGCTGGGTCCCGGAAATCACCGTGCAGGAGATGTGCGCCGAAATGGTCGAGGCTGACCTCAAGACAGCGCGGCGCCATGCCCTTTTGAAACAGCACGGGCTCGATCTGCCCGTGTCTCTGGAAGGTGGGTAAGCCCATGGCATATGACCTTGAGGGCAAGCGTATCTGGGTTGCGGGCCATCGCGGGATGGTGGGCGGCGCCGTTGTGCGCCGACTGGCCTCCGAACCCTGCAAGGTGATCACCGCAGGCCGCGATGTGGTCGATCTGACGGATCAGCGCGCGGTGCTGGATTGGATGCTGGATACGCGGCCCGACGCCATTGTCATGGCCGCGGCCAAGGTCGGCGGGATCAAGGCGAACGCGGATTTCCCCGTGGATTTCCTGCACCAGAACCTGATGATCGAAGCCAACATTTGTGCCGCGGCGCATGCGGCGGATGTGGGCCGGTTCCTGTTTTTGGGGTCGTCCTGCATCTATCCGAAAATGGCCCCTCAGCCGATCCCCGAAGACAGTCTTCTGACCGGCCCGCTCGAGCCGACAAACGAATGGTATGCGATCGCTAAAATCGCAGGTATCAAGCTGGTGCAGGCGTATCGCACGCAATATGGCCGCGACTGGGTCTCGGCCATGCCCACAAACCTCTATGGCCCCGGTGACAATTACGATCTGGAAACGAGCCATGTGCTGCCCGCGCTTTTGCGGAAATTCCACACCGCCAAAGAGACGGATGCACCCGAGGTTGAGCTGTGGGGCAGTGGCACACCGCTCCGGGAATTTCTGCACTGCGACGACCTTGCCGACGCACTTGTGTTCCTGCTCAAGACCTACTCGGAATATGAGCACATAAACGTCGGCTCCGGGGTCGAAGTGACGATCAGCGCGCTGGCCGAAACCATTGCCGACGTCGTCGGTTACAAGGCCAAGCTGACCTTTGACGCGTCGAAACCGGATGGCACGCCGCGCAAACTCATGGACAGCGGGCGGTTGCACGCTTTGGGGTGGAACAACGTAAGACCTCTGCGGGACGGGATCGCAGACGCTTATCAGGACTTCCTCGCGATGAACCTGCCCTAGGGCAAGGCGCCATAATATCCAAACGCTTCGAAGTCGGCATGGTAGTACGCGCGTACAAGCTTGGTTGTCTCCGCATCTTAGAACCAATTGACCTGCCCCCCCCCCAAACTTCCCTCGTTGTGATGCAGAGGTTGCTCGACCTTTCGAAGGAGCAAACAGATGCGAAAGAGCCATTTCGCCGAGGCGCAGATCATCGGGATGATTTAATGAGCAGGGTTCAAGCGTTTAGCGATTGATCCAGTGGATCAATCGTAGCGACGAACGGGATGGCGACTGCGGAGGTGCGCCGCAAGCATGGCCTCAGCCAGGGTATGTTCTACAAGCACAAATCGAAATACGGCGGCAAGCATTGCTCGGCAACACATGCTTTGCATGTGTGAGAGGGAAGTGTCGAACGTCGTGAAGCTGTGGGCGATAAAAGACGAGAACGCGAGGCTCAAGCGCCTTATGGCGGACACGATGCTGGAGCGAGGCCTTGTCCGCCATTGCTCTGAAGACAATGGACGAGCCTTGTTTTGAAGGACCTGCTGGGAAAGAGCTGACGACGCCAACCGAACGCTGGGATGTAGCGCCGAGGGCGATGCGGGTTAACGATATCTCGCAACGCCGAGCGTGCAGGCTCGTTGAGGTCGCTCCCAAGACCGTTAGGCGTGAACGCCCATCGCGCTGCCCGGCAGGGCATTGCGCGGCACTGTCCCGAGAGACAATGAAGATGGTTCGGCTATCGGTGGATCGGCGTGGTGCTGGAGCGCAAGGGTATGATCATGAACCACATCGGAGTCCGTGTGGCAAAATGTCCGGGGGACCTTTTGTAGGGCGTAGCTCTTTATCGGCTGTACACTGAGGAGAAGCTGGGCGTCAGGCGACGACGGGGCCGCAAACGGGCGCGGGGATCGCGGTCGCCGATGCCAGAGGCTCGGCGGCCAGGTGAGCGCCCCCTCTCGGCAGATTTGGTTGTGCAGATACCCTGCCGGGTAGTGGTCAGGCCGCACTCATCGCTCGGAAATCAAATGCCTGCAGTGGCGAGCCGGACGCTTGAGCAATTTGAGGGCTCCGCGTCCGGCGCGCTTGCCTTGAGCACGACGACGAATATCAAAACCAAATCCGCAGACTCTCGTATTGAATGAGGGAGCCTCCGGGGGCAGGTCAATGTCACCGGCTCTTGCAGGGTTCTTTACAATTGTGAAAGTGAAAGGTTCGAAGGAACGCTATGAGAGTCTTCGTCCGGGTTTGACGGAGGTGGTATACATAGTTACTGCCGCAACATACTTCTTAGAGGCAACGGATTCTTGGGACTTGCTAACAAGTACAATCAAAGGTTTCTTTGGAAGAATGATGAATTATTCACATAATAAACCTTACCGGACTTGAGCCATCAGCTGACCCCACCCAATCTGAGATAGCCGTATGACGGGTTTTGCCTTAGGTTTATGGTCCCGGCCGAAACGACCGTTTTTGGCGTCGCCTTCTTCACTTTCTCCAGTTGTTAGGCTCTTCGGATGGTTTGAACGCTTACGTCAAAGATCCTCGCGATCTCATCCAGCCGACGGCGCTCAACATCACGCATATGACGAACTACGACCCGCGCATCTTCGGACAGCGCAGGAGGGCGGCCCACCAATGTGTCGGATCGAGGTTTTCCCTTTGTCAGTTCTGTGAGCGACGTGAACACGTAAAAGACCTGTTGACCGTCTTCAACGGTGGTGTCTATTTCTTCGCGCAATGATCTCAGATGCGCGCGGCGCTGTCGGATGCTCTCTACAATACCGACGAGTTCCATGAGTGAGCGTGCAAGGTGATGGTAGCTTAATACCACAAGGACGTCCCCAGCTCTGAGCTGGCCCAGCACGGCATTCATTCCTAATGTCTTCTTTCCAGAGGTTGCGTCGACGTCAGAGATGATGCGTTCGGCGCCATGTGCTTCGAGTGATTGGATGAGCGGCCGAAGGTCTTGCTCTGAAGCTGTGGGGGACAGATAACCAAGGATCATAAGTTCATTCTGTCCAGGGTGCCCGAGTCGGATGATCAGAGTGAGTTCGGTTACAAGTAGGCCATCTCGAAGCATACTCTATTCGGTAAAAACGCTCTGTCACGGGCAGTATTTTGTAAACCGTTTTTGCCCGGCCTAACCTGCTGAACATAAGTAGACAATTTATTTGCGCGCCGGAGCGGTAATTCTCAAGACAACCTAAGCCGCTGAAAAATAATGATTTTATGAACGGCTAGCATCATAATTCCGGTACAAAATTTACACAAAAGTCCAACAAACGTGCTTAAATTGAGGAGCTAGCCCTACAGCTGATTCGCAGGCTAGCACATGGAAGTAATCGTGATAATCGATCTGGTTTCCCGGATTGTGGCCATCATTGCTGGAGGGTTCTCCATTTGGCTCGGAGTGGACCGGATCAAATCGAAAGCCAAGACCGATAAGAGCAATGGCTCCCAAAAGAACCTTGATAAGACTGAAGAGGAAGGCGAGGGATAACGCTCTCGAACTAAGTCTCATAATTGTAGGTACATTACTGGTTTTACAGAATTTTGTGGCTGTCTTGAACTACGTAGCACTTTAGATTTCGAGCTGTGCAATGCAGCACTCAACGGTCAAAAACCTCTGCATTCCTTACGCTAACCTCGCCAAGCTCAACTCGCAAATAGGAGTGACTTACTGAGTTTCGCCGGACGTTTTTGGCTTCGGCAATAACCATCGTTTTGGGCCGACATTTCCCATGGAACCAAGATGAAATCATGGTTGACGGGTGCAGGGCTGTGGTTCCGTCTGGGTCGTCTTGCCATCTTCGCTCCTTCGTCCCAGCAACGCTGATGAAATTGCCAGGCACATCCAGCCCGTCTGTGTGATCCAAGGGCGGAAAATCTAGCCCCAGGCGGGGACACTTCCGGTAGCACAGCAATGCATGGGACTGTTGCATTAGTTGGTGATAACCAGCTTTGTGCGCTTTACGGGCCATGCGGTTGCGAACTCGTCCACATTGGCCTCGGTGGCAACGTTGACTGCCCGCCCGTGAGGATCAACATGGTCAATCCTCAACGACCAGCCCTGGCGTGTTCAGGGTCTCAAGCCTTGCAAGGTCGCGCATGAAGACCTCCCAGTACTCATAGTGACCCGACTGGGACATGAGCACCGCGTTGACCCCTTCGAGAAACAGATCAAGGCACAACGCCACCGTCGGATCCATCAGATTGATAAATGTCTCCAGCCCTTCTGCCTGACATCCCATCTGGCGGGCTTGAATGGCAAGGTTGTGGGCGCTGACTATGGCATTGTAGAAATCATCGTCGTTTGATGCGTATCTAAGCCGCGACCCGATGGTGAAAGCGTCGGATTCCATGCCACGGATCTCGCTTTCGATCCTGTCCGCACTGACTGTTCCCTCGCCGAAAGAGATATCATTGGCTTCACGGATATCGGCCTGACAGAACATGAGCGACGATTCCAGTTGCTGCGCCAAACTGGCGCCGGTCTGCCGCGAAAAGCGCGCCCCTTCGCCCGGGATGTCTTGCCCGGTCGTCGCTGACACCAGGATGTCTGTCAGGGACATGCTGTTGAGATTTCCGTATTGGTCAAAGTGCTTCTCGGCCAGACGAACAACAGACCCCACCGACACGAGAAGAAACATCGGCTTCAAGAAGAACGGAGTACGGCTAGGGACCCAACTGTCCGGGTGCAGGAAACCTACGCCATATCGGTTCAGGGCGATCTGCATCACAAGCTTGATTACAAACCCGCCTGCCACTCGGCCAGAGAATCCAGCAAGATTCCGCATCACCGTGTGGTTCAGATACGCACCGAAGAGGACCGTTGACCTCGCTTTGAAGGATGGCGAGCCATCGCCGATAACCACCTCCGTGAACCGGTCGATCGTCTGTGTGTTGCGGTCCTTCGCCTCAGGTCCAAGAAGGTTGGCCCAGGCCGCTACACCATAAAGGAACCACCGGATATCGTCGGGATAAGAGATGAAACCGTGCCCGAACTGCGCGATCGCCTGCGGCGTCGTTAATTGGCTGGTGAAGTCGCGAAAAACCTCAGAATGCGTGCGGCCGTACATAAAAAGCTCTTCCGCAGAGCCGGAGACGACTTCGGCAAAGTCTTCGTCGCCTTCCCGCACAAGCACGGGCGACCCAAACAGACCTGGCGATCCTGTATTGTACGTGCCGTCCTCGGCGATATAGCCGTCCTGCATGCAGCTTTTCCTCTAAAGACGTTTGTAGATTGAGAGATCGAATGGCCGAGAGATCACAAACCAAATCGCGTTCCAGATCAGGTAGAGAATGAATGCAATAATGAGACCGAGGCCAAGCGTAAGAATGACAGCGGCCATATTTGGCGCGACCCAGCCGTTCCAGAAACCGTGGTCTGCTTGATGTGCCGACAAGTGCCACTTCCGCAGTCTATATTCGGTTCCGCAGTTCGAGCACGTATAGCGCGAGGGCAGGCCCGGAATACGTTTCCCGTCAAAACTGGCGAGCGAGGGCAACGTTCGCTCCCCGCACACCTTGCAAGCGATGTTTTGCGTCCGGTCCTTGGTCAATTCAGGTCGATCCTTTTCGCTGCAAGCGAGATTTCACCACCGGCTGACAATTTCATATCGCCCTTTGCCTCAAGGTCCATGCTGTCCCGAGAAACAAGCGTCATTTTGTCGGCAATGATCGTCGCAGATCCGTCTTCCCGTAGCGTCACACGCGCTTTGCCAACTGAAATCGTGACGGTCTTGCCCGCGTTAACAAGAACGGACTTCCCATCCACGGAGTACTTTCGCGGCGTGTTAAACTGAAATCCGCCCGTCGCCCGAGATGAGGCGACGCCCTCGATCGAGACGTTGTCTGATCCTTTAACCTGGAGAGTTCTGTTCTCGCCAATGTTCTCGCTCACGTTCCCCTCTACATCAACCATCATGTTGCCGGTTCCAGGCCGTTCAAGCGCCTGCTGGAACGGAAACAGAAGCGAAGACAGGGTATCTGTTGTATCGTAGGCGCGTTTGGACAAATTTCTGTCATGCGCGTTGGACGATACTTCGATGGCATATCCACCACCGATGCTGACAAGTTCGTCGCCACCGATCCTCCGCAGAGACATGCCGAATACGGCATCAAGGCTGTGACGATCCACGACGCCGGTACGGTTGTGCTTCGTCTTGATGTTGAGATCCTTTTGCGCCCGCAAGAAGACTTCCTCGCTCTTGCGCTGGTCTTCGAACCTCAACTCGTTGAAGCCGTCATACCCGCTTTGATGGCTGTCGGTCCTGAACGTGCTGCGCGTCTTATGCTCTGGCAGCGCATACGGAGTATCATTCTTCCCGTTATACACACACCCCGTGACGATCGGCTTGTCCGGGTCGCCGCGCAGGTGCTCCACGATCACCTCCATGCCGATGCGCGGGATGACCATGCCGCCCCAGCCCTTCGACGCCCAGTTCTGCGATACCCGCACCCGCATCGTATGCGCGCCCTCGAGGTCCCAGTGGAACCGGCACAAAATCCGGCCGTGTTCGTCGCAGTCAATCTCGCCCTCGCCCACAACCACCGCCGTCTCCGGGCCCTGCACGCGGGGGCCCACCGTCCGCTGTTCGGGCCGATACGGCGTGTCGTCCGGCATCAGGACATAGGTCCCGGCATAAGGCGCCTGATCGCCGCCCGTATCCCCGGACCCGTAGCCTTGCGCGCGGAACCGGTGCGTGGCCTTCAGGCACACGAAGCCCAGTCCCGTCGCGCCCACCACATCATCGCCGCCAAGCGTCACACGCCAGCCCGCGCCCAAAGACACCACATCGCCCGCCGCCTCGTGCCGCGGCGCCTGACCGCGTTCGGCGTCCACGCGTGTGCCCACAACGCTGCGCCCCTGGCCCTGCTCCAGGTAATCACCGGGCCAGTCATAGCTCTCTATATCACCCGACGGATGGCTGGCATCGCCGGTCTGATCGACCTCCTGCGCCGCCGTCGGAATCTTGAAATTATACTCCGTCAGCCGCACCGCACCCGTGGTGATCCGCTGCCCGGGCGACCAGCGGCTGAAGTGTTCCTCATCATGCTGATGAAACCCTGCGATGCGAAAAAAGGGACGGCTTGATCCGGGCACCTCCGGCAGGCTGAAAGCCGCGTCGGTCAGCACCAGCGTATGGTTGCCCGCCTCGTGCCGCCAGGACCAGGAGATGCCGTGGCGCTCCAGCTGGCGGCGCACGAAATCGGCGTCGCTGTCGCCGTACTGCACCGTATATTCCAGCACCGGATAGTCGCTCGTGACCTGAACATCCAAATGCGGGGCGCCCAGACCGGCGTAGTCGTCCAGAACCGCGCGCACGATGTCGATGACGGTTTTGTCGTGGAAGATCCGCATGTTCCGGCGCAGGGATGCCACGTGCAGCCAGGGCCGCAGGATCAGATCATAGCGAAACCCATTCTCGTCCGTGCCCCGCGCCTGGGCCTCGGCCACAATCCCATCAAAGGCGCGCGTGCCGCTGGCGTGGTCGATCAGAACGGTGGCGTGGGTGCCCAGAAGCGCGTGCAGGTCAATCTCGGCTTGCTCCGAAAGTGCTTCAACAGTCCACGCAAAATCGCCGGACATCTCCTCGGCGCCGTCCATTCTGAGCAGCACCAGCGCGTCCGGCCCAAGCGCCGTCTCCAACCGCCCCTGACGCCCCGCCTGACCAAAATGCGCGTTCACAAAGCCACCTCGCAACCACCACCCATGCGCGAAACGTGGCGCAGGCGACGTGTGAGTGCAAGTAACAAACGTGGGTCTCTACTCCCGCGCTTGCACAGAGCGAGATTGTGTTTGTGTGACACGTCTGCGGCGTGTGACGCGTCTTGTCCGGCGCCGCTGCCCCACTCCAGCCGTTCTACGTTTACGAGTTGGGTGTTTTGTCCCTGACGCGCATTATGGTCTGTCTGGATGTGTTGTAGCGGCGTGCGACGGCGGCGATGGTATCGCCTGCACGCAGATCTGCGCACACTGCCTTTTGAGTGGCCTCATCAAGCGATGGTGCGCGCCCGAGCCGTCCGCCCTTCACGCCGCGCCCCAGTGCCTCTTTGCGTTCGTTTACTTTCAACTGATCGAACGCCGCCATGGCTTCCATGAACGCCACAAAAGGCGTGCTGCCTGCAATGCGCACGTCCGGGCTGAGGGACGTACAGTACGGTTCGGCGCCCCTGTCCACGATCATATGGACCGTCTTCAGGATGTCAGCGGCGTCGCGCCCCAACCCGTCCAGGGTGTATACAATCAGCCTGTCGCGTGGCTGCAGCTGCCGGATGAGAGCCATCAGCCTTGGCCGCCCGGAGGCCGCGACTGAGGCGCCGACACGCTCGGTCACGGCAAGGCGGCTGTGTACCGTGAAGCCGTTCGCACGTGCCGCCATCACGTGGGTCCGCACTGTTGCCTTTTCTGCCGCGACACGGGTTTGCCATGCCCCATCGTCTTTAGCGGGCAGGCGGACATATACGTGGTCTTTGGGGGGCATAGGCCGGGGTCTTCCTTCCATTCATAGATGGACGCTCTTTGCGTGTTCTGCGAGGCCCGCAGGACTGACGTCCTGAGCACGTGTTGACGATGTATCACAGAGAGCAGGCTGCGTCCGAAAGTGTTTGCGGACGGTGTGATGAATTGAGCAAGACGTGGCATTCAGGGTCTGCCGCCGAGGCCAGGCAGATGGTCGTGGGCGGAGCGGGGAGAATGTGTGGGCCACAATTGCCAATATATAGGCAATTGTCTTTACCCACCCATTTATGCCACGCTATGGCCATGAAACCGCTAAGTCACTGTTTTTACACCATTCCCGCTGTGGGAAGCTGTGGCCCGGGGGTGGGACAAGGCTGGGCCACACCCTTTGGGATCCGCATAAGGTTCTGTTTTTGCGCAAAAAACAGGTTGCGGACAGTCCGTAAATACCATCGGACGCATTTATCTTTTGTATCTCATAGCCTTATAGGTCTTTGCAGTTTGCTGCGTAGTGTGTGGGAACCTTCTGAGGCCCAAAGGGCCGAACAGACCGGGTGCGCGGTCATTGTCTTTGCTGCGTTGTGCTTTGGGCTTGATCCCTGTTTTGGGCCATGCGGCCTGAGCGGATGGTAAAGCCGTCACCAGATCTGGGCGCGTGGGTACGCGTGGTCAAACTGTACTCCGCCAGGGATCTGGCGCAGGCAACCACAGAGGCACGGCGTCGGTCCTCGCGGCAGACGGCGCAGCGGCGGGACTGGGCGCAGCCAGGGGCCGGGATCGCCTGGGCCTTGAGTGCGGACCCGCGCGACATGACGGCAGCCTTTGCGGCATTCCAAAACACCGCCAAAGCCCGTCTGCGCAAATCCGCCCCGCTCGGCGTACACGTGGTCTGCGCTGTGGACCCGGAATGGACCGCGCATTGGGGCGATCCGCACGGGTCGCGCAATGCCGGCAACCGAGCGCTGTTTGATCTGGCTGTAGGCTGGGTGAACGGCTGGGCAGGGTCCGATCTGGTGGACGCGCCTGTTTGGGCCGCACGGCTTGATCTGGATGAGGTGGGGGCGGCGCGGGTGGATGTGTTTGTCTCGCCAGTGTTTGCCAGCCGGGGTTGGCCGGTGGTGTCCAGTCAAAAAGCACTGGCGCGGCTGAAGGCGGCGCACAAGCTGCCCACGGAATATGCCGCCCTTCAGGCGTCCTGGGCCGCGCAGTGCCAGTCCCATGACTGGCCCGCACCACCGGAACGGGCGACGGCCTTGCAAGCGCGTGTATCGCCATCGGGGCAGCGTGGAGTAGGTTTTGACCGCCAGGCCCTCGCGAGAGCCCACAGAGCGGCTCTGAGCGGCTCTGTGGGGGCAGACACGTATCCGATGCAAGTACCACCCCGCTCTGGCCCTGAGATGGCCTCTGAGGCGTCTGATACGGGCGCTGGCACCAAGGAAGGGTCCAAGGAGGCCACGCAGTCCCCTGCCCCGCGCCAAGGCATTCGTGCAGCGCTTCGTGATCTCGATCTGGAGCACAGCATGCCCCCCGCCGCGACACGCGCGCGCTACGAGGTGTTGCAAGCCTTTGCGCAAGCGGCAGATCTGTTACCGGAGATAGACCGCTGCCGCCGCAATCCCGCTGCGTAGCGCCCGGCGGTGGTCTATCCCGACACTTACGGCGATGTGCGCAAAGAGGTGGTGTCTCGCGCCCCAGGCGCGCCGTGGCGGCAGGATGTGTGGCTCGACATTCTCTGTGCTGGCGCGCGTCGCATCGGCCGTCAGCTCGCACAGATCGGCCTGCCGTCGCATGCAGACGGTTTTGCGCCAGGCCGGCCTGTGCCGCAAGACGTGCAGCGCTGGTTCCCGGACTACGGGGATGTGGCGACGCTTGCCATCATGGAGGTTCACGCAGCCCTCGACATGATCGAGCAACAGGTGCTGTTGGCCATGCCGGACTACAAAGGCAGCGATGATCTGCGTGGCATCGAGGTGCAGGAGCTCTGCGACTGGCAATTGTCCCAAAACAGCGCGTATCTGAAGCTGCTGCGGTTGAGTGCGGCCTGGCAGCAGGATCTTTCCGAACAAGGGCCCGTGTGACCCGCCCGCTGTCTTCCGTCGCCGCTTCGCGCAGCCTGGAAAAACCATATGGTTCTGACGGGCGTGCAAGGATTTTAACCGCCGAAGGCGGCGCGCAGCGTCCTTGCAGGGCCGGCACGGTTCTATGGTTTGATGATCCCCGAAGCCAGACCGGAACACACCGGGCACACCCCCACTGTCTTTGGTTGGGCAAGCATAAAAAAAGTCGTAAGCGCCTCCCCTGCCTGTTCTTGCCCGATGAATTCGCCGCACTGGGGCATCTGGAGGCTGTAGTGCGCGCCATAGGACTGATAGCAGACTACGGGCTTCAACTCTGGCCGATCCTGCAGGAAATGAGCCAACTCAAGAACCTTTATGGCGACCGCGCTGGCACCTTCAAGCCCGGTGATGGTCCCAGTTTCTAGAACAACCTCATGGGCCGCGATCTGCTGACACCCGATGAAATCATGCAGCTCCCGGCGGATCGTCAGCTCCTGCGCGTCTAGGGCCAAGCCACCACCGTTGCGCAAAAGCTGCGCTACTACGCTGATCCTGAATTTGCCGGGCCGTTCACACCAGACACCCGACAACCTGAAAGCAATCTTCCATGTCCGATACACCCGCCCCCCCTGCCCCGCTTTCAGACTATGATCTGCGCGAAACGCTCGATCTTCTCGCCACGGCAGTCGCCAGCATCTAGGATCGCGTGGATGATCAGACACGGGTGCTCGACCGGAAGCTCGCTCTGCCTCCTTCGCTGCTCGAAAGCAGACGGACCCGGAACACTACGGCGATAGTGTCGGCGCGACTGTTGACGGCAAGATCGGCGACACACTGACCCGCGTTGGCTAGATGGCAGGTGCTCTGCTCCGGGGCGCCCAACCAATCAAGGGAGTTATCAAGAAAGCCGACGATGCTAGGTCAGACACGATGCGTCAGCTCTGCGAACGGGAACAGAAGTTGGATCGTTTCAAAAGCCGTCTTCCATGGTTTGGGTGCATTTGTTCTGGCTCTTGTCCTGACAGTGATGCTTCAGCGTTTCTTAGCTGACAACGGTTCCATGTGCGTTGTCCTTGGAGCCTCCTAGACTGCGACAACCACGGGTGGCGATGCCTGCGTATTTCACCAGCAGTGATTGGTTAAAGCGCAGCCGGTCATTGACTCTGTCTGTGATACTGGGTGTTATATACGTGTGAGAATCCGTATTATGTAAATTATTTCGATCCGAAAAAGATCCGTCAACCAACGACAGCCTGCAGATCAAAGATCGGCAACAGCACGGCCAACACAATGACCAGAACCATTGCACCCACCACCATCATCAGCACGGGCTCCAGAACGGCGGCGATGCGTTTGCGTTCGGTGATCAGGCCGTGCTCGACCATTTGCGCCGCTCGTTCAGCCATGGGGGCGAGGTTAGCGGAGGCTTCGCCCGCCTGGATCAGCTGATGTGCCACGGGCGGGACGAAACTCAGCGCGTCCAAAGCGTGTGACAGGCTCTGCCCGCGACTGATGGCATCCTGCACCGCGCGCCCTTCATTGCGAAAGCGCGCCACGTGGAGTACGTCGCCCGCGCTTTCCACGGCATTCGGCACCGTATTGCGGCTCGCCAGGACAAGCGCCAGCGTGCGCAAGTACTGCACCGCGGCCTCCAATGCCATAAAGCGACCGACAAGAGGCATGCGCAAGGCAACGCGCGTTTTCCAGGACGCGACCTGCGGAACGGTGCGCGCAGCGACCGCGAACATAACACCGCTGGTCACCGCGATGACCAGCGCAATCGCATTGTCTTGCACCCAGTTGGACACGGCCAGAACCGCTTGGGTGATCGGCGGCAACGGCTGCCCGGTCAGAGCGAACATCGCGACGATTTCGGGGGCAACACTGACCATCAGGATCGCACACACGACAAGAGACACCGCAGCGACAAAGGCCGGATAGATCAACGCGGTGCCAATAACCGCCTTGTCCTCGCCCTGCCGTTCGAGAAAATCCGCCAATTCGGAAAAGACGGCGGCAAGGTCCCCGGCACGCTCCCCCGCTTCGACCGACGCCAGAAGATAGGCGGGAAAACCTGCACCACTGGCCACCAGGCTTTCCGACAACCGCGCACCCTCCATCAGCTGTGCCCGCGCCCGTGCGGCTACAGCCTCCAGCGCCTTGTGCCCGCCCTGCCCAACCGCTTGCAACGCCGCCTCGACCGGCATATCTGCGCTCAAAAGCACGGCCATCTGCCGGGTAAAGACGGATTGCAGCGCCGCAGACAATGCCGTGCGCCGGGGTCGCAACCCGCGCCCCTCCGCCTTGACGCTGAGGTCGGACACAAAGAGCCCTTGCGCCTCAAGCTGCGTTGCGGCGGCTGTCTCCGTCTCTGCCACCACGGATCCGGTGCGCCGGTCCCCGTCACCGGTAAAAGCGACATAGGCGAACGCCTTCATGCGACGTCCCCGACCACACGCAAGGTCTCCGCCAGCGATGTGTGCCCCGCGGCCACTTGCAACAATCCCTGACCAAAGAGCGTTTCCGCTTCGGTCAAGGCCAGGGCCGCCAGCGCGGATTCAGCCTCGCCCGCATCAATGGCGGCACGCAGTTTTTCACCGACTTCGATCATCTCAAAGATCCCGACTCGCCCGTGATATCCCGAGCTGTTGCACTCCGCGCACCCGCGCGGGTCATGCACCTGTTCGGGCACAGGCAGCCCGTGCCGGTCAAAATGCGCGGCTTCTGCGGGTGTCGGGGGATGCGGCGCGGCACAATGACTGCACAGACGGCGCAACAGCCGTTGCGCAATCACGCCGCGCAATGTCGCAGCGATCAGGAAATTGTCCACACCCAGATCGCGCAGCCGCACCACGGACCCGACCGACCCGTTCGCGTGCAGTGACGAAAACACAAGATGCCCGGTCAGCGCGGCCTGAGCAGCGACGCTGGCGGTCTCTGCATCCCGGATTTCACCCACCAGAATAACGTCAGGGTCCTGCCGCAATGTCGCGCGCAAGCCGCTGGCAAAGGTCATGCCGATGTCTGCGTTGATCTGGCTCTGGCTGATACCGGGCAGGTCGTATTCGATCGGGTCTTCGACCGTGACGATGTTGCGTTCATCCCGGTTGGACAATTGCAGCAGCGAATACAGCGTTGTCGTCTTGCCCGCCCCGGTGGGGCCCGTGGCGAGGATGATCCCGTTGGGCAGCGACGACAGCCGCTCCAGCAAACCCACCTGCCCTGCGCTCAGCCCCAGATCGCCCAGATCCATAAGACCCGACGCCCGGTCGAGGATCCGCAGCACCACACGCTCGCCGTAATGTCCGGGCAACGCGCTGACCCGGGTGTCGATCATGCGGCCCCCCATCGCCAGCGCGATGCGCCCGTCCTGTGGCAATCGCGTTTCGGCAATATCAAGACCCGCCATCACCTTGAGCCGCGACACCACACGGCGCGTTGGCACGTCAGACCGATCCATGATCTTTTGCAGAAATCCGTCAACGCGCATCCGCGCGCGCAACCCGTCTTCGTAGGGCTCGATATGCAGGTCGGATGCGCCCGCTGAAACGGCCTGACGCAAGAGCTGATTGACCAGCTGGATAACAGGCGCGTCCTCGTCCGCCTCCAGAAGGTCGCGCTGCCGCTTGGTGCCCGCCGCGTCTTCGAGTTCAAACAGAACCCCGTCCTCGGGTGCCGTCGCGCCCTGCTCATAGGTGCGCGTCAGAGCGATATCAAAGCCCGCTGCACTCAGCTCTTCGATGACAAGGTCAGTGTGCCCCGCGACCGCTGCGCGCCGTTGCGCCTCGCGCAATCCATTGGAGGTCGGCGACGGCCCGAGGATCAGCCGCGGACCGTCCCAGATCACCTGGCTGTCGCGCGCAAACCCATAAGGCAGTTTAGCCGCCAAACTGGATTCTGCCGGGGAGCGGGGGAAGGTTTCGGCTTTGGGCGACTTCATCCACAAATCCCGCATCAAACGGTTGATCCAGATCGACACCGTCAAAGGGCAACGTGCCCTGCGGTGTACGCGGATATCTTCCATCATCTTCGGGCGCGATGGCAAGGCTTGCCGTTTTGGTCTTGCGCGCCAGTTGCCGGGTCAGCTTGCGTGCCTCGGCATCCGATTCAACAACGCGGGGGCGCAGCATCACCAGCAGCACCCGCTGGTCTTCGGTTGCGTTCTTGCCGCGGAAGAGGCCACCCACCAGCGGCAGTTTCGAGATCCCCGGCACCCGTTGTGCCACCGATCCCGACCCGTCTTCGAGAAGGCCGCCCAGCATGATGACGTTGCTGTCGCGCACCAGCACGGTGGTCGACAAGGCCCGGCGCGCCGTGATCTCTCCGCCTGCGGCAGAGGTGCCGTTGGTCAGGCTCGAGACTTCCTGCTCGATCTCAAGACGCACGGTCCGGTCCGCGTTGATCTGTGGTGTGACCGTCAGGGTCAGGCCGACATCCTGCCGCTCGATGGTCTGGAACGGATTGTCGGGCTGATTGGATTCGCCCACCTGACTGAACGATCCGGTGACAAACGGCACGTTCTGCGCCACGACAATCTCCGCCTCCTGGTTGTTCAGGGTCATGATTGACGGTGTCGACAGCAGCCGGGTGGAGGTCGATGTGGTGATCGCGGTCAAAAGTCCCGCGATGCCGTCCTCGCCATTCTGGGCCGCGCCACCGACAAAACCGCCGGACCCGGCGGATGCGGTTGCGCCGTCGTCGAGGATTGACGACACAAGCCCCGACAGGCTGGGCCGCCCCTCGAGCGAGAATTCGACGCCGCCCACCACCGCTTCGTTCAGGATCGCCCCGAATTGCACGGCGAGGTCGGAAAATCCCTGTACCGACATTTCGAAAATGACCGCCTCGACCAGTACCTGCGTGGGGCGGCGGTCAAGAAAATGGACCATGTTGATGATGTTGTGCAGGTCCTCTTCTGACGCCGTGACCAGCAGCGCATTGGTCTGCGTGTCGGCCACGATCCGGGGGCGGATGTAACCGGGTCCGGGCGCATCATCCTCGACCGCGCGCAGGACCACATCCGCCAGCGTCGCCGCATCGGCATAGTTCAACTCGATCGCATGGCTCACGACATTGTCCCGCTGGGTGTCGAGCCTGCCCGCGAGCACGCGCAGTTGCCTGCGCAACGCGTCGTCCCCCGACACGACCAGCGCATTTGACCGCTGGTCCACGGTGACGGCGGCGGTTTCGGGCACAATGCCCATGGCCTCGATGACCTGCAGAACTTCGCTGGCATTGGCGTTGCGCAACCGGATCAACTCGACCGGTGCCTCGCGCGGTTGATCCAGACGCGCGACCAGCGTTTCAATCCGGTCGATGTTCTGCGCCCTGTCCGACAGAAGGATCAGACGCGACCGCGGCACCGAGGTCAGCACCGCTTCGGCTGGCAAGAGCGGGCGGATCACCTCGACCACCTCATCCAGCGGCGTATTCCGCACCTCGATGACCCGCGTTTCATATCCTGCGCGCGTGATGTCCACCGGACCGGTGGATTGTTCGCGGGCGACATTCATCGGCACGACACGGGCCACGGTCCCGTTTTCGATCAAGGTCAGTCGGTTCAGCTCAAGCACGCTCAGGAACACTTCATAAAGCGCATCACTGGTCAGCGGCTGCGGAGCCAGCACCGTTACCGTGCCGCGCACTCCGGGATCCAGCACGAAACTGCGCCCGGTCGCTTCGGCGACGATCTCGACAAAACTCCGCAGGTCCGCATCGCGCAGCTGCAACTCAACCGTATCGGAACTTTGGGCACGCACCGCGCTGGCACCCGACCAAAGGACAAGGAAACAGGCCATGACAATGGCCCACAAAACGTTGGTGCTGCGCATACTGCTCTCTGCCTCGATGCCCCCCGTTTCCGATCATTCGCGCCGGAGTGTTCAGGGATGTTATGTGCATTTTTACCACCCTACCCCAACGGCGGCTGAAATGCATTCAAGGAACCGTGAAAACCCGGCACCTGTGGCCGCGCTGCCATGGGGCGGCTCAAGACCCATGCGGCACAACGTCCGAACGCCTATCCTTCGGGAAAGCCGAGCATGACAGGCGTGCCGTGGCCAGTATCGACATACAAACCCTGTTCGTCGATATGCGTGATGGTAAAGCCATCGCTTAACACATCGCCCACGCGCATGATCTGTTCGCCGGTCGGATGTGACACCAGACCCCAAACCGCATCCCCTGCCCGCACAACTCCCTTGAGGGTATATCCAAGGCTTTCGATGGGCGGCGCGGGGGGCTTTGGTTCGGCTGCGGGCGCGGGGGGTTCCGGTGCTTCGGGCGCGGGCGGCTCCAGCTCACCGAACAGCGCGGGCCAATGGTGCGGCGCGGGGGGCGTGCCGGTGTCACCGGCAGATGGCTCAACGGTCGATCCCAATTGCACCGGTGCCGCAAGGGCCGCGTCGTCCGTCCACACACGCAAAGCCTGTTCACCGGCAAAACCGGCGCCAACCAAGGCCAAAAGTGTCAAAACAAACGCAGCAAAGCGCATTTCGGTCCCCCACAGACCATTCCCGTCCGCAATAGTGGACGAAACACCGCTTTCATGATAGGCCCTCGAAAAAGAAAAAATAAAAATCGAGCAAAAATGATGCAGGCTTTGCAACGAATTCAACTCGCAATTGCGGGATCGGCGCTGCTGGCGCTTTTGTCGTGCGGGAGCGAAGGGGCACTGGGCCCCAACGCGTTCCAATCGCAATATAACGTCGCGCGCAACGCGCTGGAAACGGAGCGGTATGACCGTGCCATCTCGGTGTATAAACGGCTGTCAGACGCACCGGGACCGTTTCAGGCGCGTCTGAAACTGGAACTGTCACACAGCTATTTGCGGCAGGGCGATTACGCCAACGCAGCGCGCACGGCGCGCGCCGTCAGCAACGCCCTCGAAGGGGAAGGCAAAGCGGCGGCGCTGGCCGTACAGGCAACGGCGGATCACGAGATGGGTCTGGCGGCGCTTGGGTCCGGGGATCGTGCGCGGGGGGCGGCCCTGCTGCGTCAGGCCGATGCCGCGATGAAAACGGTTGTCGAAGACTACCCCGAACTTGATCCGCTTGGCGCACTGGCCGCGCGACGGGCCAGCATCGCGGTGCGGTTGAACTGACGCCATGACCCTGACAAAGCCCGGTGCGCAGTCACGGGCGGCGTCAGGATCGCGGCTCCAGCGTGAGCGCTGCGGCGACCTTGCCGGGGGCGTCGGTCGCGCTGATCCGGAATTGCGACAGCCGGTAGCCCCAGCCGCCTGACTGCCCCGACACCCATGCCGCCAGCGTCGTAAACGTCACGCTGTCGAACCTGAGGCTGATCACTCCGGCGTTGTTTTCAGTCAAATCCGTGACGGCCGGGCGCAATCCCGCCGCGCGCAGCGATGTCTCGATGCCCGTCGACCCGATGGGCGCCACGTCTTGCGCCGGCGTGCTGGTCCGCGCGGGCACCTCCTGCGCGCGCGCGACGACCCACGCATTGAGTGCCACCGCGTCATCCCGCGCTGCTGCGGCTGCTGCGCGCGCAGATGCCACCGGTTCGATCACGGCAACAAAGGTCAGCGCCGGCAGGCCCACGAAAACCAACAGCGCAAGCAACAGCCGTTCACGTGCCGTACGTGCGGCAAGCAGGTCAATGAACCGGTTCATTCCGCCGCCCTCCCCGTGATGCTCAGCGTTGTCTGCACACCGTCATCCGCCGCATTTACTCGCGCCTCGACCAATGTCACCAACAGCCCGGCGGTGGACAGCGCCGATTGCAGGTCTTCAGCCGCTGCAAAATCAGGGACATCCACCACGAGATCCAGCGTGGTCCCATCCGCGCTTGCCACGTCCACAAGCGTCAGCCCGCTGGTGGCCAGCACCGAACTTGCGTCGACAAAGAGATCAAGCGCGCGGGTCTGCCCGGCCGCGTCGTCAACAGGGGACCGGAGCGCTTCCAGCCGCGCGCTCACCTGTGTCCGCACATCGAGGATGGGACCGTCCGGCACAAACCGGCTGCGCACAATGTCGTGGGTGGCCGCTGTGATAAGGCGCCGTTGCGCGTCAAGCCGCTGCGTTTCGGTCACGGTGGCCCCGACCCACAAGCCCGCCCCGATGATGCCCAGAACCAGCGGCACAACCCAAACCCGCAGGGTGCGCCGCAAGCGCGTGCGCACCAGCGCGGGGTCCTGCAACAGATCAAGCGACATCTCGCCATGCACCAGGATTTCGGGCGCGGACAGGCCATCCTGTGCGGCCACCTGTGCAGGCTCCGTCAGGATCGGCAGGTTCTCAGCGTCGATCAGCGCCTTGGCCTCATCCGGCAGCGGGCCAAGCGCCAGAACGGCAAGCGGTTTGTCCTCCGCGCCCAACCGCGCGCGCAGCATGGGCACCAGCATCCCGGCGCTGGCACCGAACCCGTCGGACGGGCCGCAGCGCACCGCAAAATCTTCGGGACCCGCTGCGATCGTCCACAACCGGTCACATGTCGGCAACGCGAGGTAATCGGGCAGCAACGCGCGTGCGGACCCGGCCGCATCGCGCCACGTCTCCACCTGCGTGCGTTCGGAAACAAGCGCGCCGTCCCAGACCGGTTGCCCGCGCACAGCGAATGGCCGCATTTCCACGGCAGTATCGACCAAGCCCATCCGGTCCTTCATCTGCCGTCTGGCGACTTGTTCCCGGTTGTACCCGGTGACCGCCTCGGGCAGATCAAACTGCACAAGCGGCACCGCAGCGCCAGGCACCAACGCGACCTGGCCGCGCTTGACCTTGGCCCCCTGCCCCAACAGGACAAAGCGTCGGTCGAATACTGATGTGGCCTGCTGTGTCATTGCGTACTTTGTGAGTGAGGTGCTTCGTTAATTCAACTCTGTGATACGCCAGTGTACCTGCGGACGCCGCTCGGTGCCCAAGCGCTTCAGAACAAGGACCCGCCGCGCTTGCCGCCCGTCAAGGCTGGCATCCATGTCAACACGGAACCAATCACTGGCCACACTCAAGCGCGACTGATCGAAATCCTCGCCCAGACCCGTGCCTTGCGCAGCTTCGACCGCGGCCAGGAAATCGTCCACGGACTGGAACGGCCTCTGCCCCCTTTGGCTGAGCACGGCGCCCAGACGCTCGGTTTCCAGCGCGGGAAAGAACCCGGTCAGCACATCCGCCGACACTGTATTGACGTTCAGGGCGGTGTCGCCCGGCAATACCGTGACGTGCGGCGCCAGAGTGGCGCGATCCTTTTCCGACAGGTCAGGCAGGCGCGTGATCTGCTGCATCAACACACGCGGTCCGGCAACGGGCCGCCCCGGCGGATCCATCCGCGCATATCCGCGCCCTCCCGTCCCGTCAAAGCCGAACGCACCGCGGATCGCACCGGCAACACCGGGGCGAGCGCCGATCTGTGTCAGGAGCGTTGCGAACCCCGCTTGCGCCATCTCATCCTCCGGATCGGCCATCCAGTTGAGATTGAAGCGGCCTTGCAGGTCCGTGATCGTGCCCCGCACCTGTCCCCGCTCAAGGTCAAATGGCACGCCCGGGTTGGCCCACCGCTCTCCCGCATGGTCCACCTGTCCATTGTCGAACAGCAATGTCGTGATCGCATAGGCCTCGAACGCATCGAGATTGGCCGTCAGCTGATCCGCCTCCTGCGCACTGGCCAGACTGGCGCGGCGCGTCTCGGACTGCCGCAACACAAACAGCGCCGCCGCCGCCATCGCCGCCACCAGCACCAGCGCATTGAGCAGGACAACGCCGCTGTCGCGCCTCATTGCAAGGTCTCCAGGATCGGGATTTCGCGCCCGTCCGCCAACACAAGGGTCAGCTCCACCGCATACGGCAGCGTATCGCTGAAGGGTGAGGCAATCGCACTCCGGTCATCGTCGATCGCTGACGCCGCAGTGAGCTGCGTCGCCACTACACCCGCCTGCCACCCCTGCCGCGGCCAATAGCTGCGCACCTCCAGCGCCCGCACATCCGTCATCACGGTGACCTCGGGGCCACGCTGCGCCGCGCTGTCCGGTGTCAGGCTGTCCCAGCGTTGCCGCGTCAGCGTGCCGGTCGCCGCGTCGAGATGCCAGATCACCCGGTGCATGTCGCCGGGGCGCACCCCACCCGTGCGCCCGATCCCGACTTGCCCGCCCAAGGACAGGGCCAGCCGCGCGCCATCCCCGCTTTGCCACAGCGCCGATTGTGGGGACGCATCGTCCGGGCCGAAGAAAACCACAGGCACAAGCGCCGACAGATCGTTGCGCAGGCGCGCCACCGGCTGGGCGAGCGCCGCCGCCGCATCCATCCGTTCGGTCAGCGTATCGCGGACCCGCAACGTGCCGGACAGGCTCTGCAACCCCATCACGGCGACAAGCGCAAAAAGCGCCATGGCCAGCACCAGTTCAATCAGCGTCAGGCCACGGTCCGTCATCCCGGCGCGCCCGGCGGCACAAAGATCACCAGCTGCGCGCCCGCGCTGCCTTCGGCGCGCGCCACAAGCGTGACACGCACAAGCCCGCCCGCCGTCGGAGCGCTGTCCTGGTCCACCGTCAGGGAGCGCCCCGCAATGGTCACCGTATCGGGCAGCGATGCGTTCGGCCCAAAAAGCCGCAACTCCTCCGCCCGGTTGCGCACGGCGATCTGCGCCAGCACACGCGCCTCTGCGCCCCCCGCCGTCGTGGTGCTGATGTCCAGGCTGCGCAGCGCGGCCAGCGTGCCAATGGCAAGGATGAGGATCGCCACCGCCACTTCGATCAGGGTCAGGCCCCTGTCACCGCTCAGCCGTCGCATGTGACGGGCTCCCATCCGTTCCCGCTGCACCTGCCACCTGCCACCTGCAAGGCAAAGCCGGAATACCGGCCATCGGGCAGGATTAGTATGTCCGGATCCGTGCCCACCGCCTGCGCTCCTGACAGGATGGCCCGGCCGCGCCACCGGGTCGGTGGGCCCATGTCCTGCCACCGGCCATCCCGCAGGCGCATGGTCTGCATTTCGCGTGCTGTGATGCGCATCCCGTACACGTCACGCCCCTGGATCGCCATGTCGCGCACGGTGGCAAACTGCGTCTCGAAGGCAAGCCGGCTCTGCGCGGCGGCCTGACCGTTGCGCGCTGGCAGGATGCTGACCCCCACCGCAAAAACGGCCAAAATGGCCACCACCACCAAAAGTTCGATCAGACTGACGCCCCGATCACCATGGCGCTTGGCACGGCTCAGTTTGCCATCCATGAGCCAATGTCCGCATCCGCACCGGTGCCGCCCGCGATCCCGTCCGCACCAAAGGTAAAGATGTCAAAATCGCCGTGCACACCGGGGGCGAGGAATTGATAAGGCCGCCCCCAGGGATCAACCGGCAATCGGTCGATATATCCGCCCGTGGCCCAATTGGCCGGAACCGGGTCGGTCGACGGCGCCGTGCGCAGCGCCTCAAGCCCCTGTTCCGTCGTGGGATACCTGAAATTGTCGAGCCGGTAGAGCTGGACCGCGCTTGCAATGGCGGCAATATCCGATTGCGCGCGCGCAGCACGGGCCTGATCGGGTCGGTCAATCACGCGCGGCACGATGACCAAGGCAAGCACCGACAGGATCACAACCACCACCATCAGTTCCAAAAGCGAAAAGCCCGCGTCGCCGCGCGTCTGCGATATCGTGCCCCGGTGCATGGTTGATGGTCCCCCCAACTCGTCGCTGCATGATACGGGGCGGGCTTGGCCGCTGTCCATGGCCCATTGTGCAATGCGGGCATTTGGTCTTGCGCCTACGCGGGCCGCGACGTCCTATGCGCGCCATGGTTTCGGCGATCGCATTTTTTGTTTTGGCTTTGGGTCCGTGTGTCGGGTCGTTCATCGCCGTGCTTGTCGACCGGATGCCCATGGGTCAGGACGTGCTGACAACGCCGTCCCGCTGCCAGCGCTGTGCCACGCCCTTGCGCGCATGGCAGATGGTGCCGATCCTGTCCTTTGCCCTGTTGCGCGGCCGGTGCGCGCAATGCGCAGCACCCATTCCGCCGCATCTACTCTACCTCGAACTGCTGGGCATCGGGGCTGCGGTCCTCGCCGTTGCGGCGGGGGGGCCGGTTCTGCTCACGGCGCTGATGCTGTGGGTGCTGCTGGCGTTGGCGGCCTGCGATCTGGCGATGTTCCGGTTGCCTGACCCGCTTACGGCACTGTTGTTTGTCACCGTCCTTGCGCGCAGCAATATGCCGGTCACGGCGCTTTGGGGCGCTGCAATCGGTGTCACGGCCTTCCTTGCGATCCGCTGGCTCTATGCCCGTTTGCGCGGGCGCGAAGGGTTGGGACTGGGGGATGTCAAACTCATGGCCGGGCTTGGCGCGCTCGCCGGCCCTGCGTTGCTGCCGCACCTGGTACTGGTGGCCGCGTGTCTGGCCCTCGCCGTGGCCCTCATCCGTGGTCAGCTGCACGGGCAGACCCCGCTGCCCTTTGGCACCGCGCTCTGTGCGGCGGCAACGGCCCTTTTGATCTGGTTTTCGCTGTAAACGCGGTGTGACCGGATCCCGCAAAATGATTGCAATTCCCAGAGGTTTTGGATCAACTGCGACTGGGGACCAACACACGTGACACCATGAAAGCCTTTGCACTGACGTGCGCGCTTGCGCTGATGGCGCTGCCCGCTGCCGCAGAAGACAGCCCGCCGGATCTGGCGCAGATCACCGCCGCGTATAACGCGGGCGATCTCGAAGCCGCGCGTGCCGGTCTGGCGATCATGATGGACGGCACCCCTGCCCCGGTCGCCGTGTTCCGCTATGGACGGATGCTGCGCGAGGGCCTCGGTGGGCCGCCGGATCCCGAAGCGGGCGTTGAATATATCCGCGCCGCCGCCGAAAGCGGGCACATGGGCGCGCTGACTTATCTGGGACGTCTGGCCATGTCCGGCGACGATCAGGACCCCGCCGCGGCCTTTCGCTACTTCAATCAGGCGGCGGCCCTTGGGCACAGCGAGGCAAAGCACCTGCTGGGGCTGATGTACCTGACCGGTCAGGGCGTGCCGCAGGATACAGACCTGGCACAAACCTGGCTCGGCGCGGCTGCGAACGAAGGGTACGGACCGGCGATGTACCGGCTGGCTCTGCTGCCCGGCACATCAGCCGATGACGCCCAAAGATGGCTCGAGGCCGCTGCGGCGTCTGGCGTTGCCGACGCGCAATTCACGGTCGCCCGCACCCTGCAAGGGTCCGGGGGGCGGATCACGGACGTCGTGGCGCTTTTCACCCAGGCCGCACAGCAAGGTCACGTGCCCGCGCAACGGATGCTGGGCACGCTCTACCTGACAGGTCAGGACGGGCTGGAACCAGACGCGCAGCGCGCCGAGGCGTGGCTGGGTCAGGCCGTGCGCGGCCAGGACCGGACCGCCGCCCTCAACCTCGGGCTAGGCTACCTCAGCGGATCGGTGCTCGAACCCAACCCGCAACAGGCGCGCAACCTGCTTGAGGTTGCGTCTGACAACGGCGCACCTCAGGCAAGCTTTGCTCTGGCGCAGGCCTTTGAGGCCGGCACATATACGGATGCGGGCACCGCCGATGCGGTGTCACTCTACAAGCTTGCGGTGACGCAAGGCTCCGCACGGGCCGCCGCGCGACTGGGTCAAATGGTCCTCGCAGACATGCCGGAGGCCCGCGCAGCCCCCCACGACGCGGCGCCATGGGTCATTGCACAGTTCACCGCCAACGACGACGCAGACGCGTTTGCATGGCTCGACACCCAGGCCCGCGACGGCGTCACACCGGCCCAGGCCGCTTTGGGCGCATGGCTGCTGGCCGACGCGGCCCGCGCGCCCGAAGCCGTGCCCTATCTCACCGCAGCATCACGTGCAGGGCACGTGCCGTCACAATTCCGGCTGGGCCGTGCGCTGACCACGGGGGTCGCGGGCGAAATCGACTATGTCCGTGCGCACACCTGGCTCAACATCGCCGCCACCAGCGGACATGAAAGTGCCGCCGAAATGCGCGACACGATCACCGACCTGATGACGGCCGCCGACATCGCCACCGCCCAAGGCAACGCACGCACCTATTTCGAAACAGCACGTACCAATCCGCCGGTGGGCGGCGTCCGGATGGACTGATGCGCAACTGGTCCCATATCGCCATCGCACTAACCCTGTGGACGGCCGCACCCGTCCTGGCAGACCCCGGCGCAGATTTCGCCGAGGCCCTGCGCCACCACAGTGGCGAGGGCGTGCTTCAGGATTATGCCCGCGCGGCGGACCTCCTGCACAGTGCCGCAAAGGCAGGACATGCCGGGGCCCAGAACATGTTGGGGCGCTACTACTTCGAAGGGTTGGGCGTTGCGGCGGATCGAACCCGGTCCATCGCGTTTCTCGAAACCGCCGCCGCTGCGGGCGATCCCGGCCACGTTCTGGATCTGGCACAGGTGCTGGAAACCGACCCCGCCACCCTGCCCCGTGCCGCATCCCTCTATGAACGGGCCGCCGCTGCGGGGCTTGCCGATGCCGCCGTCAGCCTTGGCGTTTTGTACCAGAACGGGCGCGGCGTGCCGCAGGATTACGCCCGCGCCCACGCGCTCTATTCCGCACCGGCGGCGCAGGGACACGCGCGCGCGCTCAACAATCTCGGCCTGCTCTACGTCCGCGCCCACGGGGTGGAACAGGACTATGAACGCGCCGCCACGCTCTTTGCCGCTGCCGCCGAACAAGGTCTGAAAGAGGCCATGAGAAATCTCGGCGTGCTCTATGAAAACGGGTTTGGCGTCGCGCTGGATGAGGCGCGGGCCCAAGACCTCTACCGCGCCGCGGGTCAGGGCATGACCGCGGCGCCGCTTGCCTATCGGGGCGATGCGCGCCTTGCCGAACCGCAGGATGACGTGCGGCTGGCCAATGCCGCACAGGCAGGCGACCCGATTGCGCAATTCCAATGGGCGCTGGCCGCGTTGACCGCACAGGATGCCAGTTTCACCGACCGGCGCAATGCGTCGCGCTTCATGGTCCGCACCGCGCAACAGGGGCACGGCCCGTCGATGTACAATCTCGGGCTGCTCTACATGCGCGGCATCGGCGTGGCACAGGATTACGTGTTGGCGCACAAATGGCTGCTTTTGGCACAGGCGCGCGGGGTGGACGGTGCAGCCGATGCCGTCCGGCAAACCGCCCGCCAAATGACCCCGGCGCAGATCAACGACGCCCAGGCCCGGGCCAAAGCCCATGCGGGGTGAGGCCAGCCTGATCGCACCGGGCCAGAGGCTCGGGTTCCTGCTGGCCCTGCTGGTGCTGGTGATCACCGCGATCCTGTTCTGGACCAGCTCGCGCTATCCGGCCCTGAACGAAAAGGCGATGATGTCCGGCGCGATCCAGCTTGAGGACAGCCTGAGTTTCGAGGCGCTCGTGCCCCTGACGCCCGACATGTCACTGCCGCAAAAGATGTTCTGGAGCACGATCAACTGGATCGACACGAACAAGAAGGGGATGACATTCGGCATTCTCTTTGCCGCGGCCTTCCTGACCCTTTCGCCCTATCTGCGACGGCGCAGCTTTGTCGGCAGCCTGCCCAACGCAGCGCTTGGCATGGCCATCGGCACACCGCTTGGGGTGTGCGTCAACTGCGCGGCCCCGATTGCGCGCGGCCTCTATTCCGCCGGGATGCGCGCCGAAACGACGCTGGCGGCTATGATCGCGTCGCCGACGCTGAACGTTGTGGTCCTGACAATGGCGTTTTCGCTCCTGCCCTTCTACATGGCGGCGGCCAAGATCGGGCTGAGCCTCGTGATGATGCTGGTGGTTGTCCCGCTGATCTGCCGTGTGCTGCCGCAAAAGGAACTGCCCGAGGATCAGATCACCTGCCCCCTGCCCCCCTCTGTGGCACCTGCCCGTCTTGGCGGAACGCTCTACCGGGTGGCGTCCTCTTATGTGCAGAACCTGTGGTACATCATCAAGATGACCGTACCCCTGATGCTGCTCGCCGGTGCGCTCGGGGCCAGCGTGGCGACGCTGTTGCCGCGCGAAATCCTCTCTGATCTGCCGTTCATGCTCTGGGTTCTGCTTGCCTTGTGCCTTGTGGGTGTCTTCCTGCCCGTGCCCATCGCGTTTGACGTCGTGGTCACCGGTGCCCTGTTGGCCGCTGGTATGGCGCATGGATACGTACTGGCGCTCTTGTTCACGCTGGGGACGTTCTCGGTCTATTCGTTCTTCATCGTCTGGCAGTCGGTCGGGCGCAGGGCGGCGGCGCTGATGGCGGCGGCTGTGGTCATCCTGGGCCTTGCCGGTGGGCTCGGCGCACAGCGATACTACACCTGGCAATCGGACCGCGCCTTGCAAGAGCTTCTGGGCAGCCTCTTTGCCAGCCCCGCACAGGCCGCGACGCTTTATGATGTGACGGTCACGCAA